>NZ_LSZJ01000010.1:0-896 GCF_001647575.1 Acinetobacter sp. SFD | reverse complement strand
CTAAGGAAATTGCAAAAGTGCATATTCTAAAAGCGGACATTTTTACTTTGGAGAAACCGGACATTTCTATTTTGGGCTTACAATTGAATTTCGTATAAGGTGTATTATGTTAATTTTAGAAAAACTGAAATAAGATCAATCTAACTCGTAGCACGACAGGAGGTGATATGAATAATGATATAAGTGAAGCCCCCTATCACCCAGATAAATTACTGATGAAAATTCTTGATGAATTATCCCCTTATCGGTATTTTTATTTACATTTATTTTCCTTAGTTTTTATTGTTGCTTATATTTTTGGGTTCTCTATTGAAGGTTATTCTGGGATTACGAACTTTTCCCAATCGATGATTTTGGCATCACCACAAGTAAAACTGGTTAATGATGTTACGTTAATATTTGAGATATTTATTTTTTTAATTATGTTTTCAAAGTATACCTTTTGGGGGCTAGACATTAGAACTAAACATCTATTTAAAAGATATGAAAGATATTATCAGAGCATTCATGAGATTAAAGATAATAGATCTTTAGTTTTACTAGTATGTTTTTTAACTCTAATAATTATGATTTGTTTTAGATATCAAATGTTTATTTTTACCGATGGTGGGAATATATCTTCAATAAGAAAACTTTTAAATGAACCTAATTTTTTTGTGTATTTGTATATGATTTTAGGTTTTTTAATGAATTTTTTTCTATTTATATGTGCAATTTTTAGTCTAGAGTTAAGAAAGCATGTTAGAAACAGATATTTTAATTAATCATTTGGAAAACTAAGCTTATTTAACATAATGGCGGTTATACGAAATGCATTTGTAAGCCCAAAATAGAAATGTCCGGTTTCTCCAAAGTAAAAATGTCCGCTTTTAGAATATGCACTTTTGCAATTTCCT
>NZ_LSZJ01000009.1:0-1483 GCF_001647575.1 Acinetobacter sp. SFD | reverse complement strand
TGTTATTCCCAAGTAGAAATGTCCTACCTAATAACCAAATAGAAATGTCCTATATGGACATTTCCAAGTCAAGTACAGGATTCAGATTTCGTTGTTGAATTGCTGTTTTCTGTGCTCGTCTACGTGGCATCTTTTGAGAACGATTACGTTTGTTTTGCTGTTCCAGTTCTTCATGCTGTTGCTGTATATGGATCAATACAGAACCCAGACGTTTATTCTCAACGATCTCTCGCTGATTCAGCTGACTCAATTTATCGAAGATACTGTAATTGATCTTCCGGCCTTCATGCATGATGGCCACGGTACCATCCGGGTATTCCAGGAACTCAAGATATTTACCGGTTAGCTTCTGATTGTCTTCTATATTTTCGAGAAGATATATGCATTTATCATAAGTAATGGTCAGACTCTTCGTAACTCTGCGGGGTTCACGCCAGGTAAAAATATCATCTAACTCCTCGGCTGTTTCAGTGACAGTCCGGTGTAAATCCTTAGGGTTAAAGGCCATCTTGGCAAATTTGCGATTAAATTGCTCAATAAAGCAGGGCAACCACTTATTGGCATCTGCAATCGAACTGATACCTTCCAAACGCATCTCTTTGATCAGACGATCCTGAAGTGTTCGATTGGCGCGTTCTACACGGCCTTTGGCCTGGGGTGAATTAGCGAAGATAATATCGATATTCAGGGTGCTGAGTACGCGTCCAAACTGGGTAATCTTGGTATCTTTCTTGCTGCTTTGATTCACTCTAAAGACTGAATGTTTGTCGCTGTAAAACGCTAAGGGCTTGCCGTGCTGTTCGACATACAGGCGTGTCGAAATCATATAGTCAAAGGTTGATTCTGATTCACAGAAGCGTAAGTGCTGCAATTTTCCTGTGGAATCATCAATAAACACCAGCAAACAGCATTTAGCTGCACGTCCTTCGAACCAGTCATGGTGAGAGCCATCGATTTGTACCAGTTCACCATAACAATCCCGGTTATAGCGTGGCTGATATGGGCGTTTCAGGCGCTTGGAGCGAGGAATCCACAGATCGGCTGCAATCATCCAGGAACGCAGGGTTTCTACTGAAAGATCGAATCCATGCCCGGTGGTGAGCTTTTCATGCGCTAAAGTGGGTCCGAAACCATGGAATTGATCAGCGACAAGATTGAGACACTTGAGCCTGATTTCTTCAGGAAGCCTGGAGTTGCTGGTTTGGCCACGACCAGCATGGGCTAATGCAGCTGGGCCTTGAGCTTTGTATTTCTGCAGTAAGCGTCTGATCTGACGTTCTGAAATATGAAGTAGCTGAGCAGCTTGGGATTGAGTTATGCGTTGATCACAGATTTCCTGTAAGACCGACAATCGTTTAAGTTCTTTATCCGACATAGACACCAACATATCAAACCGTCCGCTAAGGAAATTGCAAAAGTGCATATTCTAAAAGCGGACATTTTTACTTTGGAGAAACCGGACATTTCTATTTTGGGCTTACAA
>NZ_LSZJ01000008.1:0-7179 GCF_001647575.1 Acinetobacter sp. SFD | reverse complement strand
AATCTTTATAACTCTACTAAAAATTAGATTTAATTCAGGAATTATTTCTTTATTTAATACTGCTTGTTTCATATAGCTAGTCATATGGCTTGAGATATTTTCAGCAGAATTATCCCCACTCTCAAAATCTAAAAGTGAACAGAATCTTAAAACTAATTCATCTAAATATAGCTGTTCCACTTGTCTTTCTGTTGGTGCAATCAAGCTAATAAACTCAGGTGTATTCGCTATTTGCTTTAAGAACACATTAAATTCATTACCAGCCCCACGGAAAATGGCATTTCTGATTTCTTGATCTGTCAGTTCTGTGCCACCTGTGTTCAGACGGTTAAACAGCTCATATCTCATATCAAATGCACTATTCCATTTAATAATTTCAATCCGACATGATGCTCTTTTAATATTTAATTGAAGTCTTAATGGAAGATCTTTACAGCCCAAATCTTTAAACTCTGCAACAATATCTCCAGCCCCCATAATCCAACTATTTTTTTCAGGTAGATTTTTCAACAAGCTAAAAAATGATAAGACAGTTGAAATTCTTTGTAAGCCGTCTACCAATTCCCATCTTCCATTTTCATCTTCAGCTACAAAAATTGGAGGAACAGGAATGCCTATAGTTAATGATTCAATAAATCTTGTTTTCTGATAATCATCCCAACGAAATAATCTTTGAAAGTCAGGATCAATAATAATTTCATCGCGTTCATACATATTCATGATTTCGCCGAATGACATATCTAATCTATCTGTAGATAAGCTATTTCTAACACTATCAAGCTTAGCAATTAGGTTTTCAACCTTACCCATTAAAAATCTCTTTCTAAAATAATCTCTTATTATTCTAATAATACTAGACAAAATATTTTTATGTTCACTTAAAGTTGGTCATTTAACATAAAATCTCTTATACGCAACCCAGGTTAATCCTGGGCTTTCTGTTCAATCTCATCATTGGTCGAGAATGTGTCTGGATTCGTGAGCTTGATGTTTTCTTGGCATTGATCGCATACCAAGAGTCCTGCAAAAAGCTGTACATTTTTTCTTGATTGGCAAAGAGTACAAGCTTTCGGAAACATTATTGTATTTGCTGTAGTAGTGATATGAGTGCTCATCACAATTCCTAGAATAAGATTTCTCACTATCTTCTCTTAAACTTCATCGCTTGAGTATTGAAGAAGGTCCATTTTTGGAACTTTTGTAGAAAATAGAAATATAAATTATTGATATTAAAATTAAGAACTCAATTCTAGACTTTAAAAACTTGGTTAAAAATCTTTCATTGAAAATTTTTAATTTAAAAGGCTGAGGAAGCCACACGAGCATGCCCTATCTAATTCATTAAACTGATCAAATTGACGTTTTCTATTAAACTCCTTATGATTGTTTTATGACTCAGTTTATTTATCTTATTTTTCAAATACTTAAGGTCAATTATTGAGTTTCCGTGACTCACCATCTTATTTTAGTAATGACTCACCCTGTTTAATTATAAATATCAATATCTTGGATTAATTTTTCTTATTTTTTGAGCCCAAATACCTGAGTCAAATTTTAATTCAAAATATTAAATACTTATATTAAAAAACTGTCTTTTCGTGACTCAGCTTTTTACTATAAAGAAAAGTACTTGAAAGCCTTATGTTATAAGGCTTTGAGGGTTGTCATCGTTAGATGCGTGGTGTGTGACAAAAAAATCCCGGCATGTGCCGGATCCTGAATTGGAAAATTGGCTAAAGTGACGTAGGGCTGGTGCTTGGTTTTGCATGGAAAAAAGTATTTATTTCCTGGTTTAAAAAAACGTAAAAAGATCAATTTTTTGTCCATTCATCCAGGTTAAAAATTCCAACCTAAAACTTTAATTATGAAAAGCTTCACAGAAAGCGTTCAGATGCGATTTAAGAGCTTTTAACTAAAAAATATATACCTCATAGTGAAAAACAGAAAACAGCTCAAAAAACGCAAATGAGAGCGAAATAAAGAGGTATTTTGACTCTAGATAGCTTTGTAGAGCGAGTGTCTACGAGCGAACTTATAAAATTTTTCTCCCGACCTCCCTGAAAAACAGTTTTTTTGCCCTCTTTAGCCTAAGAAAGCGTAAGTTTCATGTAGAAATTTGCTTCTGGACCGAGCGTAGCGAGTAAAAAAGTTTTATGAGCGAAGCGAATTCCGAGTTGCTTTTGTTTTTTCTTAAAGTCACGTAAATATTAACCAAAAAATTGCCCCTACGAACTGAGCGAAAGCGAAGTTCAATAGAGTTTGAGCGAAGCGAAAACCAAGGGCAATTTTTCAAATTTCCTTTTTTAATTATTTTTAATATTTTAAATATTTTCAGTTGTCTGTATTACTTATCTAGCAAGCCTTTCAGAGCCTAACTATGACGGATTGACTACTAACTATGACAGATTGACTACTAACTATGACGGATTGACTACTTAACTATGACGGATTGACTACTAACTATGACAAGTATATATTTGTCATATATTAAAAAATAAATGGCTTTATTTTGAATAAGAATCAAGTTGTAAAATCAAATCAAGTTATAGAAGCTTCATATCAATTAAGTGCCGTAGAGCAGCGTATTGTCTTAGCAGCTATTTCACGTATTCCAAAGAATCAACTTATCACTGATGATGAGCTATATCCTGTCAGTGTTAATGAATTACAGCTCTTAGGTGTACACGAGAAAACAGCCTACAGAGATTTAAAAGAAGGCATTAATAGACTTTATGAAAGATCCATTAATCTTACAGTTGACGATAAATCTATCAAAATGAGATGGGTACAAGAGATCCAGTTTTTAGATAGTCAAAGTGTTATTGGTATTCGTTTTTCAAAACCTATTTTGCCTTTCATATCTAACTTAAGCAGAGAATTTACCAAATATGCTCTATCTGATATTGCAGGAATCAATAGCGGGTACGGTATTCGTATTTACGAGTTGCTGGTGCAGTATAGGCAAATAGGTAAGCGTGAAATCTCTGTTGATAATCTACGAATAATGCTAGAACTCGGTAAAAAATATCCTCTGTTTGCCGACTTTAAAAAACGAGTAATTGACACTGCTGTAGATCAAATCAATGAATATAGCCCTTTACGTGTGACCTATGAGCAGAAAAAAACAGGCCGTAAAGTTACTCACATCCTTTTTTCTTTTAAAGAAAAGACTAAAAGTCTTAGTCACCAGAGTCCGGATATACCAAAAGATTTTTATAAGTTAACAGATGCTCAAATCAATATGTTTGGTAATCAGCTTTCTCGTCTGCATGAACTTTCCCATTTAGCACTCGAAGGCGAAAGCTACGAAGTATTAGCCGCAAAAATTAAAGAACAGCTGAGAGATCCAAAACAACAGAAGCAGTTTTTACCTTACTTACGAAACTTAGGCTTTAAACCTTGAGTGTATTGAAGAATACACTTATTGTATTCTTCAATACGTATCCTAAATACACAGTAATACACTATGAAAACAAGTACGAAATACAGTGTTAGTGATGCTGCAACATTGTATAAAAAGTCTAGAGCTACACTTTATAAAGATATAAAAAATGGGGTATTAAGCCGTGACCATGATGGCTTTATAGACTTCTCAGAACTACTCCGCGTTTATGGTGAACCCTTTAGTGGAAAACAGTCAAAACGTATTGATACGTCTCCAATACAAAACCCCGATACATCCGAATACACTGATAAAACAGTAATAGAGTTAAAAAATCAGATCGACTTCTTAAAGAAACAATTAGAGAAAGCAGAAGATAGAGAGTCAAAAGCTAATGCTCGTATTGACACACTACTTACGCTTATTGAAATGAAGCCCTCTAAAGCTAATTTTGAGTCTGATAAAACTCATATAAAGGATGATTCACCATCTGGCACAGAGGATATAACAACAAATCTTCAGTCGGAGTCGCCTAAAGAGGACGGATTGACTACTCCAGAGAATAAGCGCATTCCTGTTCCAGAGCATGTTGAACCAGAGCCTAAAAAGCGTGGCTTCCTGAGCCGTTTTTTCCTTCCATATGGTTAACTTAGGCTAAATAAAACCGTGAAACATTGGTCATTAAGTAAGCGTGGAACGTGAAGAGTCGATAAAAAAGCCCAACTCAGCTGAGTTGGGCTTTTTAAATCGACGTAAGACTATGAATTATAATAAATAAAAGAAAGAATTTCGTATAACGTGTATTATGTTAATTTTAGAAAGTCTTAAAAATTACAATTTTTTTGGATATTCTTTCAATGATTTTATATATATACAGCTATGTAGTTAGAAATCCTTTCCATAGTGAAACTAGAATTGATTTAAGAAAGATTAGTTGGGAAGAACTATCTATCTTAATTAATAAAGTTTTTTTTCACGGAGGGGAGATAAATATTACTAAAGCCGGTACACAGTATAATGAAGAGTATTCAACTCTTACTTATAGTGATTTAGATAGTTATAGCCTGGTCTGTGATGAAAGATATGGATATCTACTTGGATGTAGTATTTTTGAGAATGATGAATATCCAGAAGGGAGCTACCTTCGTTTAGTAAATAAAAATGAAATACTATCTGAGAAAATATATACCTTTGCACCTTTTGATGATGAGTGGAGTGCACGATATGTTAATCAGGACATAGAAATTGCTTTAAAAATATTTAAAGAAATTTACAATCATGGGTATCTCTCAACTGAATCTAAGCAACTATTTAAAGATAATTTAAGTTCTTAGCATAAGGCTGCTTATGCTAAATTTTAAAAAAATATAGTAAAAATAGCAGCTTAAATTTAAATTTTTTGACTTCGCATAAGGTGTATTATGTTAATTTTAGGAAAACTAAACTCACTCAGACTTAAAATAATAAAATCCATTCAAGAGAAAAATAATGCAGAAAAAGATAATGGTCTCTTTATGTTTGGTTCTTCTCACAGGATGTTTTCAGCGAGAGAAACCTATGTTTCCAAAAGAGGGAAATATTGAGACATGGAAGCAAAATGATCATTTAGTTGTGAAAGCTAAACTTGGTCCAAGGAGAGAACATGTTGATACAGGTTGTAAAAGATGTGAAGCAGAGTTTTATCAACCAGAACATGAACAATATATTGGTCAGTTTCCAATAGATTATGTACCTGAAAAATTTCCAAAAATTAGTGTAGTAGAAGCGGAAAGTCTGCCATTCCCTTATTCTAATGGACAACTTGAGTTTGACTTAATGCTCAATGGCTCAACTGCACAGGCAACAGATCGAACGATAAATAGTGATCAAGGATTAGATCATCCAGATCAAGTAAAAGTTAGACTGCTAAATACAAGGCTTGATGGTAGAACAAGTGATGTAATTAATTACAGGTTGAAAAATAAACCGAATGATTTTAATGCAGAAAATTCAAATAAGTATGGTATGCAATGTTGGCGTAATCAATCAACAGATAGTTTGCGATGCTATGGACAATCAAAACATAAAGTAGACGTGGGTGTTCTTTTTAAGAATATGGGTGGGGATCAAAGTAATTGGGTGTTGGCAGAATCATGGGAGCCTTTATATGGGGGGATTACAATAGAGTGGAGTATAGATAAACGTAATTTGCATAGATGGAAAGAGGTGGATGCTGCAATTTGGAGACTTTTAGACACATGGAATGTATCTCCAATTTCGGATTCAAGCCAGTAAAATAGTCATCACTATCTTTTATTTAACATAATGGCGATTATACGAAATGCCTTTTTAAATAGTGTTATTTATCAAATACTTAAATCCATAAATCCACAACCCCAAAGATCAAAAAACACACGTTTTCACAACTCGTGTGTTTTTTAAACAAATCTGTAACTTTTAGCCAATAAAATTGGCTAAAAAACGCTCAATTTTGGATTTTTTGCCCAGGTGATAAGGCTCCCGATCTGAAACTATCCCCAATTTCTGTGGATAAAATTTAAGCTTTCGTAAGCCTTAGCGCACATCAATCTCTGTGCTTTGCTGCTATCAGGAATACTGGAATATCCCTAGGATAGATTCATATAGGAACAGGATGTTCCGGAGCAAAAAACAACTATGATAAGTTCTAACACTAGGATGGTGAGGTAGAAGAGCAGCTACCGCCAGATGTCGCACAATAAAAAACCCCGACAGGATGCCGGGGTTTTTTATTATCAAAATTTAATTCGCATAATCCGTATTATGTTAATTTTAGATAATCTTCCAAATAGTTAATGTGTTGGAGCTAGTTGTACACCCTTGTAATCCTTATTAATTGCACTATGTTCTAAACATACAGCTACTTCATACATTAGATCTTCAACTAATTTATAAAATTCGTCTAAATCACTATTATTGATTTGGATTGAGTTATCACCATGTGCACAGGCATTTCTGAAGAGTAAAAATCTATCTATTTTGCTTCCATAAATACTCTTATCAAGAGTCAATGAAATACAAAATCTATCAAAGATATCTTTTAAGACTTTGTAATTAACATTCGATTTAGTAGGAACTTTTTTAGAAATAGAAATGACAGGCTTTAATTTTTCATTTATTGCTTCGACTAGTTTGACTTTAGCTTTCAAATTTTCTCTAGATGACTGAAAATCACACAAACTATCTAGCTCATGTGTCAACAAAACAATATTGATTTCATCTCTACTCAATTGTAAAGAATCTAAATACCTTGCATATATAGAGAAAGCCTCTTTTACAAATCCTTCCCATAAAGCATAAATAGCGGGAATGCTTGTTCTATTATGAACCTCTCTATCAGTAGGGCTTAAATTATACTTAATAGGTAAAGTCCTAATAGTCACAAGCTGAGTCAATCTCCACTCAATGTCAGTTAGAATTTCATTTATAAAAACCATAGCTTAGTCAAATATCTCTCTTGCAACTTCTATACGTTTAGCAATTCTCGACTTACTCGCTGACGAAGATCCAGATGCTCGTTTGAAATTATCTGATGCTTTCAATGCATCAATTCTCTCAATTATTTCATGTGTTCTAATTGATTCATATTTATCAATATTTTTTGAAATTCCATGCATTACACAATCATATAAGCTAGTAGAAAAAACGTTATTAGACCCTCTGAAAACATTTTTTCCTATAGGATACAGAATCTTTATAACTCTACTAAAAATTAGATTTAATTCAGGAATTATTTCTTTATTTAATACTGCTTGTTTCATATAGCTAGTCATATGGCT
>NZ_LSZJ01000007.1:29865-35656 GCF_001647575.1 Acinetobacter sp. SFD | reverse complement strand
GTTACGCAAAATAATTCGGTACTATTAAACATCAGGACTAGAGGTGTTAGTTTTGTGTGATAACTCAACTGATGGCTCTAGTCCTCATGTTTTTCAAGTCAATTTCTTATCCGCGATTCGGGTTATTTAGTATGGCGTGTATTATGTTAAGTGTAGGAAATATTTAAACTAATATTTAAAACGTTTTGAAAACTTATGAAATCCTGATACTAACAAAATTTCTTCTTCTTGATTAAAAACCTTAACTTAGAGTAATTCCTCCTTTTAAGTATTGATAAAACAAAGCCACGTTACTTTTAACTTTTGTTTAATAAAGAATCTACTCTTTTTAATATTTGATTAAAATTTATATGTGTATTTTATCAGAATTATAAAAAAGATATTTATTTTTTGATGTTTTTGTGGTTCTTTTGTATTTACGGAATGAAGTCTCTATTTTACCACTTGGTATGTTTTTTGTTGATAAATGAAAATGTATTGAAATAATTTTTAGATTTATTAATGATCGCTTTCTGATGATTAGTTTATTTGATCTAGAAAGTAAGTTGAGATAATTTCCTGAAAAAGCTAAATGTTTAGCTAAAAACTATCAAAATATGTAATAAAAAAGGAATAATCATGAAAATATTAAACTGTGCTTCAATAATTGCAATCTTAGCAAGTGGCTTTATTGCTCCTGCTTATGCAGCTCAAACAGAACTATCTCTTAAGTCTGAATCAATAGAAGTCAGCCATGAGACGCTTAAGATTGAACATTTAAGTCAGGAAGAAATTTTCCCAGAATTACAATCACATCAGCAACAGCAACAGCAACAGCAAATGCTAATCAAAGATGATGCATATTTAACTATGTACGGAACTAGTGCATCTGGCTTTGATGTTTAATTGATTCAGTAAGCACACTAATGTATTCAAATCCATTAGCGTGCTTTGTTAAGTGGTTTGGAGGTGTTAAATGAGACAAATCGTGTATGCATTAACTGGCAGTGATAAACCCCCTCCAGTGCTCGATAGACTTCTAGAAAGATTTGTCCAACGTATGCGCGATGAGCTAGAAGATATTATTTGGAATGCGAATTTTAAAGGCTCAACTTTGGCTGAAAGTCTGTTTCAAGCTTATTCTTTACTATCAGAAATTGAATGTGTTCGCTTATTTTTAGCTCCAGAGTTCTACGATTCACTACGTTATGCACACTGGCAAGCAAACTCTGATAAATCATTAAGAAAAATTTTAAAACTTCTACAAATATCTTCTAATAATAATGTTTTAGAGCAGAATATAGATAATAGTATTTATTTACATAAGCTTGGCGATACAATTGAAATTGATCTTGGGACGGAATTTGGTCGGCGTGTTGATCCTTCAAGCCCTGTGTTCATGAGTAGTTTTGAACCCCTAACCGAAAATGAAACAAAATTGATTATTGATAAGCTTCATAAAGCATTTAAAGAAATAGATGTAACAGCACCTGCATTCTCTAGATTGATACGAAATTATACTAGGACAATTTTTGTTAGAAAAGTTTCTGGAGAAGTTCCAGCTTCAGAACAAGTCGATACAGAATTAGGTGCAATCCGCTTAAGAAATGTCCATATTGCATCATATTCTCATGAGCAACTTGTAGATGATCTTATTCATGAAAGCGTTCATAATTTTTTAGGCACTTTTGAATATATAGAATTCCCATTTATCCAATATGGACATCGTACACCAACAACAATAAGACCAGTTTCACCATGGTCCATGAGACCAATACAAACTTTACCTTTTGTTCATGCATGTTTTGTCTATTTTGCTATGTTTCATTATGGTGAGAAACGTAAGCATTTAATGTTAGAAAGCTCTTCAGATTACCAAAATATTTCAAAGAGACAAAATAAATATGCTTCAGGTTTTCTGATGCCAGGAAAGTTATCTACTTATGTTTCTTCGCTATCAGCAGTTGATCCCCGTGCATGTCAATCAATTGATTGGATGGAAATAATTATGAAAGACAAATATCAGATAGAAGTTGTTTCAACAGAAAAACATCTACAATTGGCTTAAAAGTGAAGGATGATTATATGTATATTATAGAAAATAGGACGTTTAGTATAAATTGTATTAATAATGGACTTAGGATTTTGTTACTTACATTTTTTTGTACTGCATGTTTAAATGCAGAAAACTCGGAAAAACAATCAGTAAATAATGTGAAATCAGAATATGGCATTGCAAAAATTTATGGAAAAAAGGGTGAAATGACTTTGGTTTCATCTCCACAAGGAGGAGTGTTAGTTGAACATTTTAACTTGGCTTCTAAAAATAATTTATTAGGAATTTTACAAAATGATATTATTTATTCTATTGATAGCATAAAAATATCGACACCTGAAGAATTGATGAAAGTAGTGAGAAAGAATTCAGATAATGCTCAGCATGTTTTGAAAATAAAACGGAGTGGTTCTGTTATTCAAATTGTCACCAATGTTAAAGATTGGAGTGATTTCAAAACACCTAAGCCACCTGAACCACCGAGTACTCATAATCGAAATCCTAATCCTCCAACCCCACCTAAGCCGGATTGATGAATTATTATGACAGTTTCTATTGTATATGATGATGCTATTGGCGATCCGCTCGTGGATGTACTTAAACAAAACCCTATAAAAGGTATAGAAAGTAAACCCTTATCAGTTTTTTTAAAGGATGCTGGCTTTTCTTTTGATAATGAATCTTTGACTCTAAAAGTAGAAAATCTAAAAGTGAAATCTAGTAGAATTATTGATCGTGTTGTTGAAATTACCCCAAAAGCTATTGAAGCTATTTCCGCCTCAAATGCAAATTTATTGCACAGAGGTCAGGTTTTTTCAGCTTATGAGACAATAATTAAGCAAACAGAGGATCTGAATTTTTCTTGTCAGTATACGGAAATGGGAAAGTTACTTCCTTTACCAACACAGTGGCAAATAATAAATAAACATTTTCTTGATATTAATACACCTGAATTTAGATATGGTTATGGACCTGAGGTTATAGATTATTCAGACTTATTAAACCCTATTTTTAAATCTCCTTTTGATCTGTATTCATGGAAACCTAATAAGCGTAAAGATATTAAGGTTTGGGATGAGTTTGTAGTTTCAAGACCAAAAGGTACACCTGTTATTTCTTTTAAAATCTCAGAAGGAGTTATAGTCGATTCATTAGATGGTACACATATAATGGATGATATTAAAGAAAATATAATTTACAAAACAAAAATAATCATCAAACTTTTTGAAGCATCAATTGGAGAGATACTTTGGTTTGTGGAGGACAATAACATTACTTTTTGTGCTTTTTCACTTTTTCTTTCGGGTGCTGCACAATCAAAGTATTTTTCTGACGAAGCGATTAATTTTTTCCAAAGTTATACTTAATATACTACTGAGCTAGAAATATGCGATATCTGCGTAATATATGTGTGTTATTTGTTTTTTTTTCTCATGTAGTAAATGCTGAACAAATTCTAGATCAGAATGCGGTGACTTCTGCCGAAGATGCTTTTGGTATGACTGTTGGTAATGAGTCTTTAGGGGTTTATAACTCAGGTAATGTTCGTGGCTTTTCCCCAAATGCTGCGGGTAATTATCGAATAGAAGGGTTGTATTTTGATCGACAAGCGAATTTAAATAATCGTATTCAGTCTGGCTCGGCGATTCGAGTAGGAGCTGCTGCTCAAGGATATGCATTTCCATCCCCCACTGGCATTATTGATGTACATCTAAGAGAAAGCGGTAATGATTTTGTCACTTCGCCTAAAATCACTTATGGGGCAGATGATACTTATGGCATAGAGCTTGATGCAAAGGTTCCTATAATTGAAGACAAGTTTAGTATTGCACTTGGGACTTCAGCATTTAAAAATCATTTTACAAATGGTGGTCATTCTACTTCAGCCTCGTTTGGTATAGTTCCTCGTTGGCGACCAGATCCACGTGTTGAGGTACTTTTTTTTGCAGGAAGTAGTTATTCCCTTGATGAGACCAATCCTGCGACATATCTCACAGAAAGTGACTTTAAACCAGAAAATATAATTCGTGGGCGTTTTCCTGGACCTTCGTGGGCGACGACAGACTCTACTGGAACAAATTTAGGGACAATTGTTAAAGGAATATTTGGTGATTGGACGGTTAGGATAGGAAGGTTTTATTCAATTTATGATAGAGAAACTTCGTACGCCAATCTTTTCAATTTAAGTGAAAATGGTGATGCTTCTCGAACAATTGTTGCTTATCCAACATCAAAATCAACTTCGTCAAGTGGTGAAATACGTATATCTAAGCTCATTGATGACGGGCAGATAAAACATTTAATTACGACCTCGTTACGTGATCGAACTGCTAAAAGTAATTATGGTGGTGGAAGTAGTTTTGATTTTGAAGTTGCTGAATTAAATAGTTCATTTGAACCTATACGCCCAAACTTTCAAATGGGTGAGAAAACCAATGATACAGTTAAGCAAATAACAGGTGCAATTTCGTATGGTTTGATGTGGGAGCAAGTTGGTGAATTAACCTTCGGTATGCTACGGACCTCTTATGATAAGACAGTAAAAAAACCTGATACAACGAGTAACACTCAAAATGATAATGCATGGTTGCCGTCTCTTAGTTTTTCAAAACCACTGTCAAAGAATATTTCATTCTATGCAAGTTATGTGAAAGGAATTGAAGATGCAGGTGTAGCACCGAGCTATGCTGAGAATGGTAATCAAGTGCTACCTGCAATTCGGACAAAACAGTGGGATGCTGGTTTACAGTGGAAATTAAGTGATCAGACAAAACTGATCGTAGGGTATTATGATATTGTTAAACCTTATATTGCCATGAGTAAATCAAATTATTATAAAAGCTTAGGTGAAGAGATACATCAAGGTATTGAGTTAAGCTTAACAACAAGCCCTTTAGAAGAACTTACTCTTGTGGCAGGAGCAATTCTATCTAAACCAAGGGTGAATAATGTGACAGAAACGAATGAAGTTATTGGCGTAAGGCCAGTTGCACAATCTGATTACATTGCACAATTAAGTTTTGATTACGGGATTCCTTGGATAGAGAATTTTTCTTTTGATGGTGGAATTAATTACCAAAGTAGTCAAGCTGCGACAGTAGAAAATAATGTTACTATCCCAAGCTATACCACAATCGATTTGGGAGCACGTTATAAATTTAACATAGGTAAAAACCCATCATTACTCCGTATTCAAGCAACGAATATTACTAACCAGTATTCATTGTATATTTTGGGAAGCGGTGCGTATGAAACAATTGATAAGAGAGGGATTTCAGCTTCAATTTCCACAAGGTTTTAATAGTAACCCGAATCGCGGAAAAGAAATTGACTTGAAAAACATGAGGATTAGAGCCATCAGTTGAGTTATCACACAAAACTAACACCTCTAGTCCTGATGTTTAATAGTACCGAATTATTTTGCGTAACTGATGATTTCTTTCTTAAATTTGAAGCAACTTATTGGCAATTCCTTATGCAAAGCCATCGTTTCTCAAGAATTCGAGCGGCTCACTTGAGTCTTTCAGAAATCACCTTTATTGCTATTTGGTATAAATGCTCTCATTTCACTAATTTCAAAGCATTTTCCACATGGCTAAAGCAGGATAAAAGCTCTTTATTTAATAGCTTACCCTGTTACCAACGGATGATTCACCTCATTAATACGCATCAGTTGGCACTACATGCTTTACATGTAGCCTTAATGAAAGGTCAACGGAGCCAATATTTATGGATTGATTCAACCACTTTACCTGT
>NZ_LSZJ01000007.1:25147-29844 GCF_001647575.1 Acinetobacter sp. SFD | reverse complement strand
AGTAGAAAATAATGTTACTATCCCAAGCTATACCACAATCGATTTGGGAGCACGTTATAAATTTAACATAGGTAAAAACCCATCATTACTCCGTATTCAAGCAACGAATATTACTAACCAGTATTCATTGTATATTTTGGGAAGCGGTGCGTATGAAACAATTGATAAGAGAGGGATTTCAGCTTCAATTTCCACAAGGTTTTAATAGTAACCCGAATCGCGGAAAAGAAATTGACTTGAAAAACATGAGGATTAGAGCCATCAGTTGAGTTATCACACAAAACTAACACCTCTAGTCCTGATGTTTAATAGTACCGAATTATTTTGCGTAACTGATGATTTCTTTCTTAAATTTGAAGCAACTTATTGGCAATTCCTTATGCAAAGCCATCGTTTCTCAAGAATTCGAGCGGCTCACTTGAGTCTTTCAGAAATCACCTTTATTGCTATTTGGTATAAATGCTCTCATTTCACTAATTTCAAAGCATTTTCCACATGGCTAAAGCAGGATAAAAGCTCTTTATTTAATAGCTTACCCTGTTACCAACGGATGATTCACCTCATTAATACGCATCAGTTGGCACTACATGCTTTACATGTAGCCTTAATGAAAGGTCAACGGAGCCAATATTTATGGATTGATTCAACCACTTTACCTGTCTGTAAAAATCAACGGATTCAACGCCATAAATCTCTAGCAGAAATTGCATCCCGTGGTAAAAGCTCGATGGGTTGGTTCTACGGCTGTAAATTACATATTGTGATGAATCAACTTGGAGAAGTCGTTTGTTCAGCATTATCCAATGGACATGTGGCTGACATAAGAATGGTTGAGCATTTGGTTGAAGGCTTGGAAGCAAAGCTTTACGCGGATCGTGGTTATATCAGCCAGGATTTAAAAAACAGATTAAAAGAACAAGGTATTGATTTAATTACTTATCATCGAAAGAACATGCAGGCTATACAACTCTCTGAATCAGATGAATATCATTTGAAACAGCGCAATAAAATAGAAACGTTATTCAGCTTATTGAAAGGTCAATACAATTTGGTGACGAATAAAGCCAGAAGTATGGCAGGCTTTTTAAGTGGGATTTACGCATCGTTATGTGCATATCAACTCACCCATCAAAATAAGCCAAAAATTCAAATTATGAAGTCATTAGCTTAAACAGGATTCGGGTTATATAAAGACATTTAGTTACCATGACAAAAAACTTGTTGTTAAAAAAATTATTTAAAATGATTTCTTTAATGATAAGCAAATAAAAATAATTTAATTATTCTGATTAAATTTTGAATTATAAAAAAAGCACTAATTAGTGCTTTTTTATTACTGCTTATTACTGCTTAGATAGCAACAATATTTACGGCATTCGGTCCTTTTTGACCTTGAACTACACTGAATTCAACCATTTGGCCTTCCAGTAAAGTTTTAAAACCTGAGCTCGCGATTTCGCTAAAATGAGCAAAAACATCTGGACCTGATTCTTGTTGAATAAAACCAAAACCTTTAGTTTCGTTGAACCACTTTACAGTACCTTTAACAACAGCTGAGTTTGACATAATATTTTCTACTAAATTTTAATAACTTTAAGTCGCTTTATTGACTGATTATAACTTTGAAAATAATAAAGAATGAGACTTAAAATCTAAAACACGAAGGATTATGACTAAAACTGCGATACTTAAAAAGATTTACCGAAACATGACTTTTTTCTAGTTAGATGAATTGTATACCAAAAATATTGAAAATCAAGTTTTTATATATGTATAATCCGAATCGTGGATAAGAAATTAACTTGAAAAATAAAAGGACTAGAGCCATCAGTTGAGTTACCACACCAAACCTAAAGCTCTAGTCCTGATGTTCAATAGTACCGAATTATTTTGCGTAATTGATGATTTCTTTCTTAAATTTGAAGCAACTTATTGGAAGTTTCTCAAACAAAGCAGGCACTGTTTAAGAATCCGAACTACGCAACTAACGATCTCAGAAATTACCTTTATCGCTATTTGGT
This sequence comes from Acinetobacter sp. SFD, assembly GCF_001647575.1. Lineage (NCBI taxonomy): Bacteria > Pseudomonadati > Pseudomonadota > Gammaproteobacteria > Moraxellales > Moraxellaceae > Acinetobacter > Acinetobacter sp. SFD. Next base: position 27,823 of record NZ_LSZJ01000007.1, on the reverse strand, counting down.
ATAAGTGCTCTCACTTCAATAATTTTAAAGCATTCTTCTCATGGTTGAAGCAGGATAAAAGATATTTATTTAAAAGCTTACCCTGTTACCAACGGATGATTCACTTGATTAGTATGCATCGATTGGCACTACATGCTTTACACGTGGCTGTAATGAAAGGTCAATACAAACAATATTTATGGATTGACTCAACGACTCTACCGGTCTGTAAAAATCAGCGCATTCAAGGCCATAAATCATTGGCTCAGATTGCATCTCGTGGCAAAAGCTCGATGGGCTGGTTTTATGGCTGCAAGTTAAATATCGTGATTAATCAATTGGGCGAGATCGTAAACTCAGCTTTATCCAATCGGCATATAGCTGACATAAAAATGGTTGAGCACTTGGCTGAAGGCCTAGAAGCAAAGCTTTATGCGGATCGTGGCTATATCAGTCAAGAATTAAAACCGGGTTAAAAGAACAAGGTATTGATTTGATGACCTATCATCGAAAGAATATACAGCCTGTTCAACTCTGTGCATCAGATGAATATCACTTAAAACAACGTAATAAAATAGAAACGTTATTCAGCTTATTGAAAGGACAGTACAATTTAGTAACAAGCAAAGCACGTAGCATTCGTGGATTTCTAAGTGGGATTTACGCATCGTTATGTGCATATCAATTAGCTCACCAAAATAAGCCGACAATTCAAATGATGGAATCATTGGCTTAAATAGGATTGAGGTTATGTATAGTTGTTGTTTTATAAACTTACCATCAGCGGCTATTTGCAACAGTGCCCTAAATAAACTCGTGGAACATTGATCACTTATTAAGCGCGGAACATGAAAGATAGGGAAGTTGCTGCCCTACACGTTAGGGCAGCAGTTTATAATATACTGATATATAATCAGAAATACTAAGAATTTCGCATAACGTCTATTACGTTAATTTAAGAAATACTACAATATAAAATAAACGTCTTTTTAATAGGTTTCAAAAAGTAAGAATATTATCCCAATAAGGAGGGCTTCCAATTTCCTTTAATATAAAATCTAAAACGGTTCTCACCTTTTTTGAACGAATTCTGTTTTCAGGAGAGACTAAATGAATCCCCACAGCATAAGGTTCTACTGTGCACAGCCATTTAGGGAGTAATTTAACCAATTGCTTGTTTTTAAAATAATCTTCTTCAAAAATCCATGTAGGGAATAATACAATCCCTCTACCTTCCAATGCCGCTGAAACCAACACTTCAGCATTGTTACTCTTTAAAGGACCTTGGGGTTCTATTTCAATAGGCTTGTCGAGTTCATCGTGGCGAAAGTACCATCTTTGACACCCCGAAACACCTTTATAAACAAGGCATTGATGTTTCTGAATATCTTGAGGTGTTTTAGGTGTTCCGTAGCGCTCAATGTACTCAGGGCTCGCACACAATACGTAGGTCTGATCACATACTTTTCTTGCGATTAGTGCTGAATCTTGCAGTGATCCAATCCGAATCGCAATATCGACACCTTCTTGGACAGGATCAATAAATGTATCTGTCAGGATTAGTTCCACCGAGAGGTCGGGATAGATATCATGCAGTTGATTAACAATGCGAGATATATGTAATCGCCCTAGGGCAACTGCGGTATTAATACGTATCAATCCTCTCACATTTGAATTTTTCCCTGTAGCCTCCTCGTTGGCAAAGTCCAACGTATCGAGTACTTCCTTGATTTGGATATAGTACTTCTCCCCAATTTCAGTCAGCCGAACAGATCGTGTATTACGATAAAAAAGCTGCTGTCCAATGTCCTGTTCAAGTTTAGAAATAAACCGAGATACAGAAGAAGAGGGAACTTGAAAATGTTTGGCTGTCGCAGAAAAGCTGCCAGTAGTCGCGACCATCGCAAAGTAACGTAATGCTTTTAACTGCATTTATACTGTTCCTAAAATTATATTGAACAATTTTATTATTGTGATTATAGCAATTATGTTTTGAAAAAATGATTAATTGTAGCTTTCTGACAACCCAATATAATTCATATCTCCTCTTCCCTCATAAGTAATGTATGAAACAGTTATGGATTTTACCATTGGTCTTTTTTGCTGGCATGGGGCTATCTATTGAAGCTGGTTTGCTGGGACCACTGGGTGAAGAAATTGGGCATATTTGGGCCACATTAGGCATTTTTGCGTTGGGTTCTATTCTATTAACATTTGGTCTTATTTTTGGTCGTCCACGACTCTCTCTTATGTTCAAACAACCACGCTGGCTACTTGCAGGCGGCCTGTTAGGTCCAATATATGTCGTCTCTTTAACTGTAGCTACGCCCCTCATTGGCGTTGGCTTGACAATGGTAGGGATTTTATTTGGTCAAGTAGCTACCAGCCTGATTATTGATCATTGGGGCTTATTAGGCAGTAATAAAAGAGCTGTAGACTGAATAGCCACCAATTTTGTAGACACTTTTTAGTTAGATAAAATAGCTAATTAACGAAGTGTTGATGAGCAGTAGTAAACGATATCCTGAAGGATTCAAAATTGAAGCAGTAAAGCAAGTGACTGAAAAGGTCATAGTGTGGCTAAAGTTTCCGCACGTTTAGGTACAACCATGCATAGTCTTTATGCCAGGATTAAGCGTTATGATCCACAACAGCCTAAAATCATAGAATCTGGTGATCCACTTGCAGAATTGGCAA
>NZ_LSZJ01000007.1:0-24900 GCF_001647575.1 Acinetobacter sp. SFD | reverse complement strand
AAACGGCAACAGCTTTCAGGATTGATTAAACAATTCTGGCTGGAATCTGGTGGTATCTATGGCTATAGCAAGATTCACTATGATTTGAAAGATGTTGGCGAAAGTTGTGGGATCAATGGAGTACATCGACTCATGAAGGCGTTTGGTCTCAAATCACAGCGTGGCTATCGCAAACACCTAGAGATCACGCTGGTACTCCAGCTGTTGCTGCAGCAAAAAATGCTTAAGTCTATTCGACTAATCCCTTTTAGATGCAGAAGACCACTTCACCAATCCACTGGCTTTTTTATAACTGTCTTCTTTGCAACCTTATTGTTTCCAGAAGCCCTTTTACGAGCCTTGCCTTGAAGCTTTAATAATTGTATTGGAGATAATGGTACCTCTGGTATAAAGTTATTAAGATTACCCAACATATCAAGGGCGCCTAAAACCGCAATTAAATCAGCTAAACGTACCTCTCCTTTTTCAGCATTTAAGACAGTTCTTCTGCTGATCCATGCTTTATCTGCTACTTCAACTTGTGTCATATCTTTATTAAGGCGAATCCTCTTTAAACGCTCCCCCAAGACAGATGCAATATATTGAGGGTTATCGTGCTTTGAATAGTTCATTATTCAGCTCATTTTATGGTTTTATAATCAGATATTCTTATAGCATTCCAGTACTGTACTTATAAACCCTTAAGTACAATCATCTGTACTTACCTATGCTTTTTCGCTAGTTAAGTACAGGATTTTGTACCTAAAACAGCTCATTTTACCCTCTATCCAGACTAAGCCAGATGATTGTGTCATGTTGAACTCATCCATTGGCTCATTTCGAGCTTTTCTTCTTTATAAATAAAATAGAAATAGAATAATTAAATATATTAAGAGCCTTACCCATTTTAAAATTTGTGTTATTTTTCATGTTTTTTAAATAATTGATGTTCAAGGCCTTGACGCAACTATCTTTACTGGATAATCTTATTTCAACGCAGCAAAATCTGTGTTCAGGCGTGAGAACCTGTTAAAATCTAGGTGCAAATAAATGTCGCACTTGCGGCTTTTTTTTTGCCTACTGTTAAGCAGTCCCTATGGTAGCTTGACAGGGCAGCTTCGTGCTGGCTGATCCTAGATTCAGTATTCTCACCCCTGTTAAGTTGCCTCCATTACCGTGAGAAGTGATGGAGATATGTAAATACTTATCTAGGACATTACCGTGAATATCAAACTCAATGGTGCAAACCCTTGCACGCCAAAAAACCTTGCCAAACAACTCATCGTTGAAAGCGCAAAACTTCTTAATAATGAACAACGCCAAGCCTTAGTGGATATCTTCAAGACCCTGGATCAGGCGGAACGCACTAATCACACTATCGCTCAGCATCAAGCCGAAGCAGAACTAAACCAACAAAGCATTGCCCCATCTTATGAATTCCAGGATGAGTACAACCAGGAATATTGGTCAGGTCATCACGAAGAGTCTTATAGCCAGGAATATCCCGAAGACTGGTTAAGACGAACTCAACAACGCCCTCACCGTTCTTTTGCGCATCCTGAATTTTAAGCATTGAGAGCCTCTTCTCACGACTAAAAAAAACAAATTACTGGTACAGGGTGACTACCCGCTGATCGCCTCTCCTACGCTTGCTCAAGTGTATGGATTGGCTTCAGCCATCTTCTTGCAGAAACTGCATTCTTGTCTGCAAAGCAGCGAAGTCCAATATACCGAGCAACAGAAATATTTCTATCACAGCTATGAACAATGGGCACACACATTAGGGGTTTACAGTATTTCGACCATTAAACGCGTGGTCAATAAACTTAAAAAAACGGGTATTTTAGTAGTCAAAAAACTGGCACAGAATAAATGGCTACAAACCAATTTCTATAGCATCAACTATCGAAGACTCAGTGCTTTATTCAAGCATACCGCTGAATATTTAGAAACTAAAATAGTCGACCATACACTGCCTGAACCTGAGCTAAAAACAGCTTCCCATAAAGCAAAGAAGTCTCATAGCCCTACCCCCATTCATGTTGCAGTTCCATCCACGAACAGTTTTCAAATAAAAGTGCAACCCAACGGAGTTGAAGGTTTAGTTCATCCTTTACACCCCATGGCACAGTCATCTGTTTTAGCCGAAATGACTACTGAAAAACGGGACTTCTATCATCAACTCTTAAAGCTGAAGGTAGATATTCATTACGATGATGCCCGACTCGATCAATGGCTGAAAAATAGTCACTTCATCATCCAGAAGGCTGCCTATTTAAAAGATCAGCCAGGTCATCTAAAAATGCTTTGGTATAGCCCTGAACAATTGGGACTTACTTTAGCTGAGTAGACCCATAAATATGGGAGACCGATGTCTCCCATATTTGAATCCTATTTCTGCCTTAGACCCTAAGTTTCAGTGGCCTCGCATAGCATCAACAAATCGTTCGACGGTAACCAGACCCGCAATACTTTCGATTTGCTTCACTGGTATTCCACCGGTCACACGATTAGGTGAAATCATAAAATGACGCATCCATTCCACATCACCACCCATTAAAGCGTATAACGATCTATAAATACGAATGAGCAATATTGCCCGCTCGCCCTGTTTAGATTCAGGGTCCAGTTCGGGATCTTTTCTCAACTGGCTGATTGCTGTTCCCGGCATGCCGAGAACAGCTGCAAGTTGCGCTTGCTTAAGATCAAGCTTTTCGGCGACATTGAGTACGGCTTTGGCTAGCACTCTTTTTTTATCTACGGATTGCTCTGATCGTAATTTCATAATGAAATCTTTATTCTGTGTATCTCCTTAATTTAGTTTAATTGTCCTCTATGCGCAATTAATAGGGTCCATTTATATCAGTCTGAGACAGGTACAGGGATTCAGGTCCTTGTTGATTTTGCACACTCGTTAAAACATGACCACAACTTGCTAATTCAACTTTAAAATCTCTGACCAGCCCACCTATTTCTAACCTTGTATTCTGATAGATCTGCTGCAATGGCTCAATGATTTGATTTAATTGAATCTGATCCAAATGCTGTTCAACCACAATAATAAATCGTTTAAATTGTTCCAGTTCCTCATGTCCAAGTGTGTTCAGTTGCCCTTTTAGCTCATCCAGACATTTACCTATGTAGAAAACATAAGCAACAAGGTCTAAATCCTTCTTGTCTTGAGGCATTTCCATATTATTAAAATCATGGAAATAACCTTCAGCACCAGATGCACTTCTTATTGACTCAATTAAATGCAAATGGGGATACATGCTTTGTATGTGCCTTAGCTCATGACTGATGGTATTCATTGCAAATTTTGCAATAGTTTCTTGCTGTATCAGGGCGATTTGCTGTTGAGTCTCCTTAATTCTTTCAATAAATTCTCGGTGCTTTATTCGTCGTCTTGCAATCTTGACCAATCGGTCGAAGCCAAAAGTTCGAATACGCTCATATAGGGTTGTAAACACTTCTGTACCGCTGGTTGTATCAACGGATGGAGTTTTGAGGTACTGAGTGATTCGTCCAAGACTGCCTTGAATCTCATTTCTAATCCTTCTAATGAATCCGTTATAGGCTTCAACGAAACTTCTTTCTGTATTTCTTCCTGATAAAGTTTTAAGGTATTCTCTTGTGCTTTCAACCTCGACTCTTTGTCTTTCAGTTCTTTGTTCAAGAGAAATATTTCTTTCCTTGATATCTCGTTCCTGCTGTGATGAAGCTTGTGCGAGTTCTCGAGCTCGCTGATATATGCTTCCTGCGCTTCGATGATCTGCTGCTGATTCAGATTCTCCTCCTGTTTGATCTTCACCTCTTCTTTTAATGCTTGAATCAATTGCTGTTGTTGCATGATCAACTGGTTTTTTTGAGTTTGTAGCGGTGTTTCTTTCATTTTTAACTCCAGTATTTAGATGAATTTCTCGATGAACAAGAGGATATTGAATGCGCCTAATATCCCAAGACCCCATGTAATTTTGTGCAATTGTTGCTGTATCTTCTCCATTGGTGCTGTTATCTCTACTTGCTGATCCTTGATCTGAGTCTTGAGCTTGTCCAGATTTAAATCCTGGTTCTGGAACCGATGGTTCATTCGTTTTAGCAATTCCATCATTTGCAGCATGTTGCTCTTGAGCTCGCTGTTGCACTGTTGATACTGGTCTTTGTCCTGCAGGATTTGATGGAGGAGTGCCATCACCTCGCTCTGGAACTGTATCAATGCTTGCTGCTGGCTTTGGAGAAAGCTCATCAAGTCTTGATACTGCATCTCCGTTTTGGTCTGGTACAGGATTAACTCGATGTCGACTGCCTGTTTCTCGGTTAAAGTCTTCTTGAACTGTTGCTCCAGGCACATACGATATTTCTGATGCTTGTCCAACAGTTTCTTCATTTCGAGAAACTTTGGCACGGTAATACTTTTGGTTATATTCAGCACGTTTGCTTCGAGCTGCTTCCAGTCGTTCGACAGATTGCGCAAGTCCTCCCGAGCACTCTTTATATCTGTATTGATGTCCTGGCAATGCTGATCGAACTCCTGCCTGTCTTGTTGGAGCTTCTCGGTAAGCCGAGAATGAAAATCCTGCATGATAAAATGCCCCTGTTAAACGATCTCTTGTTTCATTGAATTTGATTGAAATACTTTTATTAGCGACTTGACCAATCTCATCAATCTCCTTGAGGGATTGCACAAGCTCATCACGATTATTAATGACCCCATACATAATGCGCTGTTCAATATAGGCATCGATCATTTCTACTCGGGTCTTTTTAGACTGTCCTAGTAGTCCCGCTTTAACCGCTGCTGCACTTTGTAGCACATGATGATTTTTAGGCTGTGTCGTTTTCATACGAGCCGGGTCATCAGGTCGAACCCAGCCATACTTGTGATTCAAAAAATCACGTAAAGTGTCGAAATAGTATTGATGTCCTGGTGGTGCAACGTTTAACGACTTTCCTGTGGTCAGCTCGACCCTCGGTATCAAGATATGGATATGCCGGGAATCATCATCCACATGCATTACAGCCGTCATGTGATATTGCTCGGGACTCAATCCAGCAAATGCATGCTCCTCAAATAGATCCAAGACTTCATTCAACTGTTCATCAGATACAACATCTTCCGGTGACCAGGCAATCACAGCCGAGGTGTAGCAATATTGAAATTTCAGGCTAGAGGCGATTGCCGTGAAGACCATTGGATCACCTCTCAGTATTTCCACACCTGCACGTTGATTCCCTAGATGATCCTGCTCAGCCAATAAATAAGATGCTGCTAATTTGGGATCACCTGTTCCATTGGCTAGAAACTTAATGATCATAATTTAGCGCCCTTCTTTTTCAGACAAAGCAATCGCTCGGGCTTTGCGGCGCTGTGACTGCTCCTCAGTCACGCTATAGATCGGCAGTGATGGCAAATACTGATGTAAATCAGAATGAATACGCTCTAAACGATCTATGCAATCGATAAATGAGAATTGCTCTATCACTGAGGTATGCTGCAAGCATAAGTAATTCAGTGAACGCGCAAGTTGATTCACATTGGTGCCGATCCGGCCTAGCGCAAATAAAAGCTTAGGATCTGCTTGAGGCACTGGTCGTCCTGCTGTATTTTTCTTTCCCCTTCTTTTTTGTAATTGACAAGGCTGAACGACAGCGTGTTCAGCCAGGTAAGATTCACTGAAATTGATGACATAAGGCCAACATTTCTTATTTAACTCATGCTTAATCAAGGCATGGATCAATTGAGTAAATCCCATGTCCTTTTCTTCAAGATACAACCCGAGCTGTGCCGCTTGTTCAGCGTTAAAACGAAGTCTTTTGGTAATATCACGCTTTACTTTATTCATCATCTACCTTTATTTGATTCACGGTTGATGGGGTCTTAGGGGTTCGCCCCTAACAAGCCCTGTTGCGTACCAAAAGCGAAGTTCGTAGAACTTTGATTTTGTAGCTACAGGTAGGCTTGCTTCATGTCTGCATTTTTTACAGAACATTTCCCCCTGATGATTTACACATTACCTGAAATAAAAAAAGCAGATCCCAACAGGCTTGTTTCGGTGATTTTTGATAAAAAAATAAGGCAAAAGTGATGAAAAACAAATTCTATGAATGGCTCATATTCAACCTGGTGAAAAGAATGAATAGAATTGATTGCTTTTAAAGCTCACTCAGGGGTTGTTTTGAGTCTATTTTTTGAGTGGTTTCTAGGTTTTTGGCTTCAATCATGCTTGATAGGCTGTTGGCGCGTTATAGAGAGTTTGTTTCAATAATGATTGAGCAGCCAAACATTTTTCAGTCACCCCTAAAAAGATAAATTATTAAATATTATTATTTATCAATATAATGAATAAAAATATATTCTCATGTAACATCATTGCTCGGGCTGAGTAATGCATTTGATTTGGTTATGTAACGTTTTTAATCAGGCTGAGTAATGCACGTATTTTTATATGAAACGGACAGTATTTGAACTTCGTCACACTTTTTAAAAAAGGAATCTAAACAATTAACTATTTATTAGATCTCTTTCATAAACCAAAAAATGATCTTCTTTTTGATGGATATTTGTACTTCAGATTTTTTAGCATTCGTGCATAATCTGCGCATGAAATACATCGATTTAAACCAGCTTTCTGATCCTCAGTTCAAGCGATATACAGGCATCTCGTGGTCAACCTTCTATTTAATGGTTGAGCAATTGAAGAAACATGTTCCTAGTCAAGGCAGACCGCCCAAGTTAAGCCTGGAAGACCAGGTCCTTCTCTGTCTGAGCTATTGGCGGGAATACCGAACCCTTATTTCACATTGCGACAAGTTACGGTGTTTCAGAGCCTACAGCTTCAAGAGTTGTACGTCATGTTGAAGACGGCCTGATTCAGTCTAAGCTGTTTAATTTACCGAAGAGTTTACCTGAAGGTGAAGGTATTGACTGGAATGTTGTGATCGTGGATGATCAATTCAAAGATTTAAAAAAATAGAAGAAAAGCTATAGTAGTAAGAAAAAGGCCCATACCTTTAAAGTACAGGCCATGATTCATTATAGAATTCGGCAAATTCTGAGTTTATGTACCAGTGCTGGTACTGTGCGTGATTTTGAGCTCTTCAAACCGTATTTTAAATCAAATTCCGTTCGGAGCTTTTATTCTTACAGATAAAGACTATTTCAAGAAATTAAGTTACGTAACATTCATAAGTTACGTAACTTAATCAGGTTATTACGAAAGTTGTTGATTAACAATTTCTTTAATTTCTTCAGGGCTTTTTAAAGCCAGATTTTCTAATGCGATTCTAACGATACTTGATCTACTTACCCGGGCATTTTGACTTTTAACTACAAGCTCATCGATTAGTTGATTAACTTCATCATTCAAAGAAAATGTACATCTAACAAATTTTTTCTCTTTAGTTTCTAAAGCTTTTACCCTTTTTTCAGCTCCAGATATAAATACTTCGGCTAACTGATCTTCTGGAGATATTTCAACTTTCTTTTTTAAACCACTTAATCCGGCCATAATTAAATTCCTAAAAACTCATCAGCTATATTTTCAATCTCTGCTTTTGCTTTTTGATCACTATTTACTTCAAAAACAGAAAGGCCATTTTCATCAGCGTCATCATAGACATTTCTATTAGTTGTAATTGCATTTAGTGCATTTATACCAAATGACTTACATGCATCTTTCGCATCTAAAATTCTTTGAACTTGTGATGGTAACGTTGGACATTGTGTAATAATTGCTCTCGCAATCAGATCTGGATTAACTGTTTTAGCTAATTTTAAAACTTGTTCCATATGTGCTAATGTTTTTAGATCTCTACGTTTTGGTCTAAAAGGTAGTAACATATGAGTAGCTATGGTCATTGCAGAACGTAAAGCTTCTGAATCTTGTCCACCAGCATCAATTATAATATCCTGATATCTACCTTGCAGATCTTTGAGAACTGAGCGAATATTGCCAGAAGCTTGAACTGAAGGAATATCTTTTAAATCATCATTATCATCACGTTCTTTTATCCAATCAGTTGTTGTTCCTTGGGGATCGGCATCTAATAAAAGTACATCTCTATTTTTTTTTTGAAGGTATACCGCTAAATTTTGAGATAAACAGCTTTTTCCAGCACCGCCTTTTTCACCACCAACTAATATAATCATAATTTATGCAAGTTACGTAAGTTTAATAATTCAAGTAATGTAAAATGATTTCAAATGAAAAGCAACTATCGTGATAAAAAAATTAATTTAAAAGTTATCCACAAGTAAGCTTCTTTTTATTATTTTATATATATTTTAAATTTATTATTTATATAGGAGCTGTAACTATTGATATCAGTGGAATACAAAGGATAAAAGTGGACAGATTCCTACCAATAAGTGGACAGATTCCTACCAATAAGTGGACAGATTCCTTTATATAAAAGGACAGATTCCTTTATATAAAAGGACAGATTCCTCACATAAATGGACAAATTCCTGTCAAAAAAAATACTTCCGTTTATGGACATTAAGTAGTATTGTCCATATATTGGTAATCAAATTTTTTAGAACTAACATATGAGCAATGTAATCTATAAAGATAATAATTTAATAGAAGCTTCCTATGCACTAAATCTTTCAGAACAAAGATTAATTTTAATAGCAATTCTTGCTGCCCGTGAGATTGAAAAAGAATTAACGGCCGAGACGATGTTAACGATTCATGCCTCGGAGTATATGAAACAGTTCAAGCTTGGTCGACAATCAGCATACGAAGCATTACAAGCAGCATGTGATAATTTATTTGAACGTAGGCTTACTTATAAAACAATAGATCCTGTTACAGGGAAAAAAGCAGTTTATAAGAGTCGATGGGTATCCAAAGTAGGTTATGTCAAAGAGGCTGCATGTGTGCAGTTGATATTTGCGCCAGATATCCTTCCGCTTTTCATTAAGCTTGAAGAAAAATTTACTAGATATGAACTTAAGCAAATTTCACAACTTACCAGTGTTTACTCTATTCGACTGTACGAGCTTTTAATACGTTGGAGATCCACAGGTAAGCTTTATGTTCCTATAGCAGATCTTAGAGAGAAATTAGGCTTGTTAGAAGATGAATACTCTCAAATGGGAGATTTTAAAAAACGCGTTCTAAAAGTGGCTATAGAACAAATCAATAAATTTACTGATATTGAAGTTACTTATACCCAGAAAAAAGAAGGTAGGACTATTACTGATATAGAGTTTACTTTTTTTGAAAAAGATGCCGTTCTAATACTTAGTGATAAAGCTCCAGAAAATTTATATAAATTAACAGCAAAGCAAATTTCATATTTTTCGCAAAAACTTTGCGATATTGATGACAATCCAGATTTTGGACGTGCTTTTGGAAAGATAGGCGAAACACAAGAAGATTTTCAGGAAAGAATTAAAGCCGAATTAACAGATCAAGAGAATATTAAAAAATATTTTTCACATCTATTAAATGTTGGTTATAAACCAAAATATGGAAAGCAAAAATAGTTACTGGATTGCTCATAGTATCCTAAATGTGAGATAGCCTTCATTTTGAAGCGGCTCAAATGCTTCTGGGCTCATACCATCCAGATATGAAAGGCATCTGATTCGGTTGTAAAATATTTCGATATAATCAAACACATCCGCACATGCTATTTCTTGCGTTTTATTGCTCAATTTTTTTAAGATTGGCGGATTCAAGCGGCAAGTGCAACAGCATTATCCCCTAACATGAGCTGTATACTGGCAAGGGTGCGACTCATACTCAGAACCAAATTATGTTTTTGACATAATTTCTATCAGTCTCCGCTACTGTATTGTAAGCTTTGATCTGAATGTATGATCAATGCTCATTTGGTCTACATTGCTATACAGCCATTAGAAGTGCATCCAAAACGATATTACTGGTAAGAGTCGATTTTATTGGCCAACCGAGGACTTTTCTCGAATATAAATCAAGAACTAGAGCCAGATATAATTCAATTCTATCAATTTCATAAGTTACATAACTTATGATTGTTATGTAATCAGGGTGCCGGGTACCAATTCTGCAGCATAAACACCTAAATACAGCTGTTTAATCTCCTGGAACTCTGCAATAGCTCAAATATGACAAAAAAGCGTATCTGTTTAGATATCCATAAGTGGACAGATTCCTGACAAACCATTACGCAAGTTACATAACTTATGATGCTTATGCAATTCGGGTGCGGGTTAAGCAATTCTGCAGTATAAACACCTAAATACAGCTGTTTAATCTCCTGGAACTCTGCAATAGCTCAAATATGACAAAAACGCGTATCTGTTTAGATATCCATAAGTGGACAGATTCCTGACAGATAATTACGCAAGTTACATAACTTATGATGCTTATGCAATCCGGGTGCTGGGTAACCAATTCTGCAGCATAAACACCTAAATACAGCTGTTTAATCTCCTGGAACTCTGCAATAGCTCAAATATGACAAAAACGCGTATCTGTTTAGATATCCATAAGTGGACAGATTCCTGACAAGCCATTACGTAAGTGTCATAACTTATGATTCTTATATAATCCGGGTGCGGGTTAAGCAATTCTGCAGTATAAACACCTAAATACAGCTGTTTAATGTTATGCAACTTTTGATTATCCCCAAGTAGAAATATCCTATATGGATATTTCTACTTGGGGATAACATGATTTAGCTGGATTTAATATCCACCATCATCCTCTAGAAATGCAGTTCGATCTGCATCTGTAACTACTTTAATACTTGGAAGGGGAGCAGGAAGAACCACTAGGCGTTCAATGTTAGTGTTTTCTTCTTTTTCAATCTGAGTTATAGCTGACATTGTTACATCAAATTTGTCAGATCTAATGTTAGAAAAATTTTTATCTTTTTGCATAATTTACTCCAATCAAGCTCAAGTCTTTTCAAAGCTAGTGTCTAAGTAACTTTTATTTAAAATAAAATTTCTTATATAAAATGCAAAAAGCCCACCTATTATTGAATCTTTCCATGTGAAATTTGTCCAGTTTTGTATTTGCCAAATCCATTCCTGCATTTTCAATCTTTCTATAAAAATCTAAGATGAGTTGAATATAGCATATATTCAGCTCAATTAATGAGCCGAATATATCAGTTAATTAGCTTATCTATTTATCTATGACATTTCTACTTGGAAATGAATAGCCACCGATTTTGTAGGCACTCTTTAGTTAGATAAAATGGCTAATTAACGAGGTGTTTATGAGCAGTAGCAAACGATATCCTGAAGAATTCAAAATTGAAGCAGTAAAGCAAGTGACTGAAAAAGGTCATAGCGTGTCTGAAGTGGCCACACGTTTAGGTACAACCACGCATAGTCTTTATGCCTGGATCAGGCGTTATGATCCTCAGGAACCTAAAATCACAGACTCTAGGGATGCAGTTTCAGAATTGGCAAAGCTAAAAAAGGAGCTGCAACGGGTTACCGAAGAAAGGGACATATTAAAAAAAGCCGCGGTGTACTTCGCAAGCCAGTCCAAATGAGGTATGCCTTTATTCAGGACAATAAGCACATATGGCCTGTTCGTCGTTTATGTTTGACTTTAGATGTTCATCACAGTGGTTATTATGCATGGTTAAAGCAACCCACGAGTAAAACTACAAAGAAACGGCAACAGCTTGCAGGCTTGATTAAACAGTTTTGGCTGGAATCTGGAGGAGTCTACGGCTATCGCAAGATTCACTGTGATTTGAAAGACGCTGGCGAAAATTGCGGTATCAACCGGGTACATCGGTTAATGAAAGCGGATGGGCTTAAATCACAGCGCGGCTATCGCAAGCCTAGATCTTATGCAGGTACGCCAAGTATTGTTTCCGCAAACACCTTAGAACGACAGTTTAATCCAACTCAGCCTAATCAGCGTTGGGTAACTGACATTACGTACATTCGTACATTCGTACACATGAAGGTTGGTTATATCTTGCTGTGGTGATTGATTTATTTTCATGTCTTGTTGTTGGCTGGTCTATGAAATCTAGAATGACTACAGATCTGGTGCTAGCTGCATTATTGATGGCGCTATGGCGGAGAAAACCACAGAATAAAGTTCTGATCCACTCTGACCAAGGCAGCCAATACACTAGCCATGAATGGCAAGCATTCCTTAAACAACATAATCTGGAATGTAGTATGAGTCGCAGAGGAAACTGCCATGATAATGCTGTTGCTGAGAGCTTCTTTCAGTTGCTGAAGCGGGAGCGTATTAAGAAGAAAATTTACGTATCTAGATCAGATGCTCGAGCGGATATATTTGAATATATTGAAATGTTTTATAACTCAAAACGAAGACATGGTTCCAATGGACAACGTTCTCCATTAGATTATGAAAAGGCCCATCAAAAGATGGTTATGTGTGTCTAGAATTTTGGTGGCTATTCAACCAATCCAAATTATTTGGAATAAAAAGACCAACTACAGAAACCTGTAGTTGGTGTAACCTGAGCATTACTTATCTTTTTTATGTTTAAAATAAAAATTAATAGTAAATAAAAACGTTGTGTCAATAGATATCAACTTCATAAGCTCACCAATTATATAAAAGTCCGAGTTTAAGACTATTTGTAAAATATCATTTGCCCACAAAACTACGCTCAAAAAAATTAAAATAAACATAAAAATACCTTGTCCTTAAACAAAGTATTTAGTCCAAAAAAACAGGCAGTTGATTAAAAAATAATCAAATTACATATAATATTTTTGTATTATAAAATGCATTGTTATATTTTTTTAGATATAGTAATTACCCACAATTTTTTCATTTCGTTCGCTTAAAAAGCATAATTTTTATAATGCTCAATCGTTTGTGGACACTCACTTATTTTTTATATTTATTGATTTTCAAAAATTAAAAGATGAACATTAGACAACTTTTTATTCTGTAAAAAAAATGAATTGGAATCTTATTAATACAATCCTTTTAAGTATTATTTGCTTTTTTGTTATTTCTATATTTTTGTTAGATATCTCATTCAATATGTCTTGGAAAGCTAGTATTACAGACTGGTTATCAGTAATTATTTATGCTTGTACTTTTGGTGCTGCAATATGGGCAGGGATAACTGCTAGAAAGGCATTAAACGAAAATAAAAGAATGGCTATTGACAATAAACGTTTAGTTGATTCTCAAACAGAGCCTTTTGTAGATATTAGTTTAGAAGTTATGCCTGAATCGGTAAATTGGATTCGTCTAAGAATTCAAAACTTGGGTTTAAGTTCTGCTTTCAATATAACGTTTACTGTTAAAAATCTTTCCCCTCAAACGGATAGTTCTAAACTAATTATTGACCAATTCTTTGGGATCAGTTTTATGAAACATGGACTAAGTTATTTATCTAAAGGGGATTTTCGATATTCTGGATTTATAAACTTATTAGAAAGCGATGAGGCAAGAGGGTTCTCAATAGATGATTTCTTAAGTACAAAATTCACCGTCATCGTTGCATTTAAAGATATTAGAAATAAACCGCACACTGCTATTTTTAATATATCAATCAATGAGTTAAGTGGGATCTATAGAATAGGTAAAAGTTTTGAAGAGCAACTTATTGCAGAGATGAAAGGTCTAAATACTAAGTTAACCTATATCAATAATATGCAAAAAAACTTCAATTATGAGTATGAAAAAATACATCGTGGTTGGACTGAAGCAGACTTAAAACGAACTTTATCTCTGATACAAACTAGACGTATACAAAGTCGAGGGTTAAATCAACCAAGTGAAGAAGAGAGATACACAAAACCAAATAGAAAACAATCTATTAATCAATTAAGAAAGCAGAACAAATGATTCTTGATACTTTGGAATTTAGCTTTAGCCATTTTCAAAGGTGAGCCATTTTGTGTTTGCTACCATTAAGTTTGTAATGAAAGAAACAAAGTACAGCTCGAAATTATTTTGGGTCAATCACAAAATAATTGCTATTTTTTCCATAGATGACTAAATGAGTTTAGCTTAAAATTAACATAATACGGATTATCCGAAACGAGAGTGTTAGAACCCAATTAGAACTGTTCTAGATAAATAAGTGAGCTAATTAATCAATACATTCGGCTCATTTTTTGAGTCGAATGTATGCTATATTCAATTTATCTTAGATTTTTAGAGAAAAATTGAAAATGCAGGAATGGATTTGGCAAGTAGAAAACTGGACAAATTTCACATGGCAAGATTCAATTATCTTACCTAAAACTAGACAGATATATCAAAAAATAGGGATTCTTCTCGGGCAAAGTCAGCATGATTTAGCAAAAGAACAACTCACCCTAGATACTCTACTTGCCAATCTTGTTGCTTCATCAGCCATTGAAAATGAAACCATCAATGTTTTTTCATTGCGATCATCTCTAGCTCAACGCTTGGGCGTCACTCTTGAGCAGCCTTATCCAAGCTCAGATCGATCAGAAGGTTTAGCCAATATCATGCTAGATGCGCTTAATGATGTTAAGCAACCACTGACTGTTGAGCGTCTTATGCAATGGCATCGTTGGCTTTTCAATGATCCAGACTGGACAATGCAACGTTTACGGATTGGTCAACTTCGGGGATCAGAGCCTATGCAGGTTGTTTCAGGTCGATTGGATTACCCTAAAGTACATTTTGAAGCACCTCCAAGAGAAGGCTTAGAAGATCGCTTAAATTCCTTCATAGAGTGGTTTAATCAGAGTTTGAATGATTCATTGCTTGATCCTCTGTTACGTGCAGGCATTACCCATTTATGGTTTGTTACTCTGCATCCGTTTGATGATGGTAATGGCCGTCTTACACGTACACTTACAGACCTTGCTTTGGCTCAAATGGATGAACAGAGCATCCGTTTGTATGCAATGTCTACTGCGATATTAAACAAACGTAAAAGTTACTATGAGATATTAGAACAAACCCAAAAAAATGATTCTGATATCACGGATTGGCTAATTTGGTTTCTAGAAATATTGAATGATAGCCTTGAAAAAACCTTATCGCAGATCAGTCGAACATTGTTTAAAAGTCAGTTTTGGAATAAATATTCAAATTCAGCCCTGAGTGAAGAACAACGCAAAGTTCTAAACCGTTTATTGGACGGGGGAGAAAATGGCTTTGAACAGGGTATTAGCGCTTCACAATATCAAAAGGTTACTAAAGTCAGTAAGGCAACAGCTACTCGCCATTTATCAGACTTACTTGAGAAAGAATGTATCGTTAAATTAGAAGGCGGTGGGCGTAATACACGCTATCAGATTAATACTCAGCTATAGATATTAGACCTCTTGCGTTAGTCAAAATTTAAACAGCCACAAACTATATTTTATAAGGTTTTAGCTAATTCAAAAATTAGGTAAAAGCGTACTTTCGCAAGAGGTCTATTCTAAGCAATAAAAAACCCCGGCATCCTGCCAGGGTTTTCGTATTTGATGCTTAGGTATAACTCCTGTCGTACCTTGCTGTCCTTAGCTAGAACTGGCTTTCAGTTCTATTACATCCAATTCCTATATGTTTTTAATTATAGGAAATTTCCAGTATTCCGGATAGCCGCAAAGGACCGAGATAGCTGTACGTTTTGGCCTACAAAACAGCCTAAATTTTATCCCCAGCAATTGGGGATATTTTTTGCCCTGGGAAGACCGGGAACATTGAAAAAATCCTTAGTTTGATTGAAAAATCATCAATTTTATTGGCGAAATATTACAAACATGATCAAAAAACACACGAGTTGTTAAATTGTGTGGTTTTTGATCTTTTTGGTTTTGGGTTTATTGAATTAAGTTTTTGATAAATAACACTATTTAAAAAGGCTGTTATTCACCAATTAAAATGTCTATGCGATAAACCATTTAAAATGTCCTGTTTTTAACCACAAGAGTCAAGCACAGGATTTAACTTTCTTTGTTCAATAACAGCTTTCTGAGCTTTACGACTCGGCATACTTTTCTTGAGACGGGAACGTTTATTCTGTTTTTCCAACTCTTCATGCTGTTGCTGAATATGTGCCAGAACTGTACCTAACCGTTTATTCTCAACGATCTCATTCTGCTGTAGCCCAGCTAATTTATTGAAAATGCTGTAGTTGAGCTTTCGTCCCTCGTGCATGAGGGCCACAGTCCCATCCGGGTACTCCAGAAATGAAATATATTGCCCAACAAGCTTATGATTCAGCTCTGTCGGTTCAAGCAGATAAATACATTTGTCATAGGTCAGGGTCAGATTCTTAGTGACCTTACGCGGTTTCTGCCAGGTAAAAATATCATCCAGTTCAAGATGAGATTCGGTTAATGGCCGATGTAAATTCTTTGAGTTTCGCGCACACTTGGCAAACTTCTGATTGAAATGCTCAATAAAGCAGGGCAGCCAGGCATTTGCCTCGGCAATTGAACAGATACCTTCTAGGCGCATTTCCTTGATCAGGCGATCCTGGAGTGTTCTATTGGCACGTTCCACACGGCCTTTGGCCTGTGGAGAGTTGGCGAAGATAATATCAATATTTAACTCATTCAGAATCCGCCCAAATTGCGTGATCTGGCTATCTTGGCTCGATTTCTGATTCACTCGGAATACCGAGTGTTTATCGCTATAAAAGGCCAAAGGCTTGCCGTATTGCTCAATGTAGGCTCGGGTTGAAAGCATATAATCAAAGGTCGTTTCAGCCTCACAAAAGCGCAGATGCAACAGCTTTCCAGTGGCGTCATCGATATACACCAGCAAGCAGCATTTAGCAGCGCGTCCTTCAAACCAGTCATGATATGAGCCATCGATCTGGATCAGCTCACCGAAGCAATCACGGTTGTATCGAGGCTGATATGGACGTTTCAGGCGCTTGGATCGAGGAATCCAGAGGTCATTTGCCGTCATCCAGCGACGAACCGTTTCTACCGGGATATGCAGGCCAAACATGCTGCTGAGCTTCTCATGAGCCAATGTAGGACCAAAGCCAAGTAAATGTTCAGAAATAATGGAAAGACATTCTGATTTTAACAGGACGTCATGGCGACGATGACCCGGTTGACCACGACTGGCATGTGCCATACCTGAGACACCATCTTGATTGAGCTTCTGCAATAACCGGGTAATTTGACGGGTGGAAAGATTCAGGATTTCAGCAGCACGGACCTGGGTAATACGATGATCTCTAACGTCTTGCAGAACTGCAAGACGTTGAATTTCTTTATCAGACATAGTGATCAGCATCTATATTTTATATCCAGTCCATGGTGATAAAAACCATCATAAACCAGACATTTTTATTGGTGAGAATATAGACACTTTAAATGGGTTCTAACAAAGGCATTTCGTATAAGCACCATTATGTTAAATGGAGTGGGATTTGGTGGAAAATTCCAGTTTTTGAAATTTCAAATAAAATTTTTTTCGTTCAATTATTAATTGTAATTTCTATATAAATTTATATTCTATTGAATGATTATTTCATAACTTCTCCTATCATATTTGGCTGTATATGCAGCTACTTCTTGATTAATCTTTTTATGACTTTTATCTAAGTATGAAAAGATTATTGAATCTTCATTATGCTGCTCATAGTTGATGGCGTATTTATATTCCGAATAAGGATAAAGAGTCCCTAAGCCATAAGTTTTTTGAGCACTGATATAAGTTATTTTGAGATCTGTGATTGGAGCATCGGTCCAATTTTTAATAGAAATATATCCATTCTTTTCTAATGGTTGGCATCCTATAAGTAGAACTAATGCAAGACAGTAAAATCGGCTATTCTTCATTTCGGTAGTTCTGTTCAATTGGTCTTATGAGTCGATTAATAACTATAACTTGTGAGATATCACAGCTATGATCTACTTCAACTATCCAAGAATAATTATTTTTTTCTAGAGGATAGGATTCTCCGCCTCCATATGCTGCTTTATCACCTAAAAAATAAGTATCTGAATCTACTTTTAGACTCTTAGTTTTCGTATCCCAATTTATAGTCTTTGTAGCAAAAATTGGCAGAACTTTAGAGCCATCAGCATGTTCTAGATATAAGCATTTGCCTTCTCTAATAAGCTTAGCCTCACTATAACTTGCATTATCTGCTCCGCCTGTATATTGAATACGTGGAACAACTATATTTGATTCAATTTTTTCTGTAACTGGACTACAGGCTGCAAGGGAACTTAATAAAATAAACTCTAATCTTTGCATATTAAAGGAATCTTTTGAGAAAAAAATAATAAAGAAATTAAAGCAAATTATTCCAAAAGGCTCTGATTAAAAATTGTTAAAATTAGTAGATATATGAGAGAAAATTATGAAAAAATTTTTATACTTCAATTGCTTATCTTTTATTTTTACTTATTTATCTTTGTTTTATCAGAAATATACATTGGTGGATCGTATAGTTGTAGACAAGCTTGAAAAAGTTAAAGTCATAGGAGGAGGATTTCCCTTACAGTTTTTAGTAGATGGTGAAGTATCTCCAGGTGGGAGTATAGCGCTAGATCCTTTAAATATTATTATAGGAATAGATAAGTTTATCTTCTTATATTTTATTTTTGATTATTTGTTCTGGATAAGTGTTTTATTTGCTTTTTACATAATTTTGAAAAGGTACAAACTAAAACAGATTTTCTAAAATTAACATAATACGGATTATGCGAAGCCCTGAAATAAAATCAGGGCTTTAGTTATCTCAACCTTACATTTCAACAAGGATTGATTCGCCTGTAGAACAGTCTCCATTACGCCATTGCCACTTTTCAATCAACTTAATTTTCCCATTGGCTTGGATCTCAATCTCAGTATTACATTCACCTATACGTAATTCATTCATCTCATTGATGTGATGGTACGCCATTGTGAAAGTTTTCTCAGAAGTCATGAAACCTAGTAAATGTCCATTCGTAATACTACCACCAGAATATGTAGCTTCTATACGGTCACCTACTTGGTAATAATTAAAAATAGTCTCGTGAGATACTTCTCCATTAGATGTATTTTTAGCATTTACAAATTTTTTATTATTTAGACTTAAGTTCATTTCTATTCTTTAATTTCCCTAAAATTAACATAATACACGTTATACGAAATGCAAGTTTTTATTTCATATAATTCAATGTGTTAATTCATTAGATAAAGCCCAAGTACACCGACTTGGGCTTTTTTATCATTTCCAGCCGTTCCACGATCTCTAAATGATCAATGTTTCACGGTTTTAATAAGCCTTGGTAAACAATCAGATCAGCTATACGGCTTAAAGAAACGGCTCCAGAAGCCTCTTTTTTCGGGTTCTGTTTCCACTTGTTCAGGGGGAGCAATCCGTTTAGGTGAACCGTACTGGGTTTGCATCAAACGATACATAGCTTGTCTTTAGCATGATAATCAAATCAATATCTTATTTCTTTTAATGAATCATAATGACATCATCCTGCGACTCAACCGATGTCATTATGAGTGTAAGACGACTCAAACAGTGTCATTTTTCGATCAATGATTTTTTAGATTTAAGATCCACAACAAGGTCTTTTATATAGAAAACAGTATGTTAAATAGTTAATTCTTTAAAAAATTTCATTTATTTTATGTTATACCTAACTAAATTTATAAGCTTCAATAAGTATGAATGCATCATCCAATACTTATGATAAATATGACTTATCTAGGGTTGATAAATGAAAAATAGTGGTAGTTGCTTGTGCGGAACGGTTAAATTCTCCATCAACAAAGATATTTATACGATGTATCACTGTCATTGCAGTTTATGTCGTAAACAAAGTGGTACTGGAGCAAATTCAGCTACTTTGGTGAATGAAACATTATTTGAGTGGGTTTCTGGGATAGATGCTATTGGAACATTTAGAAAAGACTCAGGTTTTACTTCTTGCTTTTGTACAAATTGTGGATCTCCAGTTCCTAACCCAGTTGGAAATAGCTCATTCATATGGATTCCACTTGGATTGTTAAATGAGACACCAGTAGTTAAGAAAAGATTAGGCTTCTGTCTTAACTCAAAGAGCAGTTGGGCACCTGTAATACCAATAGATCAGGAATATTTAGACTTACCAAGTTGGAGTGAACTAGAAGATTATTTTAATTAATCTAATTTAATAATTTCTAAAATTAACATAATACAGGTTATACAAATCTTAAAAATTAAGTATATATCCTTAATTTTTATATTTTTTTTAAAATTTTAGAGCTTAGATATTAGTCTAGGCTTTTTTCATTTCGTGTATATGTTAGATAGTAGCTATATTCAATTTTTTCACGGTACTCTCAATGAGTTTAGTGATTTGACCTGGATTTTTCAGCCAAACACTATGCTTATTTCCTTTGATATGAGAGGGTAATTCAATTTGCTGAAGTACAGGATTACTGAACATCTCTGCGAGTTTCCTTGTAGACTTCAAAGGTGAAAAGTGATCGTCTTTTATATTAATAAACAAACTTTTAACTTGATTTTGTCTAATGCCCACTCCTGAAAAACTGTAATTTCCAGTTAATACTGTGTGACACCAATTATTCATAAGACTTTTGGCTTCTCTATGTCCGAAACCAACTTTATAACCAGGAAAAAAACCATAAGTTTTTGTTAGAGCTTTAAATAATAAAACAGCACTTAATATTTTTGCTCTACCTTTAACATCCCAATGCTTATAGTGAATGTTTCCTGAGGCGACTACTACGATTGGAGTACCGTTTTCTAAGGCATATAAGCTGGCAAGATGACCACCTAAGCTATGTCCTAACAGAATAAAGTTCTGTGTATCACAGTGCTTTATCAGGTTGGGGATGAAATATTGGAGTAAATCGGCATAGTCATAATCATGATGTTTAGTTATGTGAGGAAAATTTTCTCCACAACAAGGGTAATCGGCATAAACGACTGAGTAACCTATATTTCTAAGACCAATGATAAAATTTTCATATTTCTTAATAGGGATGCCAATCGCAGGTAATAGAATAAAAGTTAAATTATGATCTTGATCAACAGGGCTGATTTTATTGACTTTAATTGTATATAAATCTTTAAAATAAAAATTATCCATCAGTTTTAATCCTTATATGGATTCAAGTGAATCATTAAAGGTAATCCTAAATTTTTTAGAAAGGCTGTACGTGAATTTGGATTGTTTCTGATCTCAGTTTTGATGAGCTCTATAAAACTTTTATTAAAATTTTCTCTTGGATAATTCTCTAAAATTTGATTCTTAAAATGAGATGGTAACTTATGCAGTTGCTCACCAATCACGTCACACGATGCACCTTGCTGTAAAAGTAGCACTTCACTCGGATCTGATGGATCAATATAACCATTCATATGCATACAAATTGCATCTTTAATGAGTAGAGTCTTATCTTGATCAAAATTGATCTGTTCTGCTCTATACGCAAATTGGTCTGCACTTTCATGAGTAAAACACTTACATCCTTTAGTCTCTAAATGTGATGGTGTTAAACCAATGTCATGGAATAAAGAAGCTGTGAGTAATGATTCAGGATCAAATATCTTATTCTGAATATGACCTAAAGCAGCGCCCCAAAAATATGTCCTCCAAGAATGATTAATTATTGGAACACTCGCTTTTTCCTCTAGCTCTTCGACAGCGAGTTGAATCATTTTTGTGTCTGGAATGATAATTTGATCGATATTGAAATCAGTATTTAAATTTTTTTTATGAATATTTTCTTTAATAGGGGTAATTAAACTTGGAATAATTAGCTGGTTAAATAATTTAATTTTTTCTTTAAAAGACAGTTTGCCATTTGCTTTAACGACCCATGAATAAGTCCCTATTTTTGTCTGATTCATTATTGCAATATTCCCTTTAACCTAAAATTTATTAAGAAAATAATTAAATTTTATAAATTTTTAAATTCCATTCTCATTTCAACAATGATCATGCAAGCATAATCTGATCGATATCAGCGCTGCCTTAGGTATTTAAATAACCTAAGACAGCAAAGATTATTTCTTAGGTGAAACCCACATATTGATCACCGCTCGAAAAACAATGTCAGCCTTAGTATCACGAACGACTACATTGACTTTAAATTCACTCGCTTTTGATAAATCCATTGTGCTTTCAGGCGATGCTGTAGCAATTAGATCTGTATTTGCTTTTTTTAAATACTCAACAGTCATGCCCTTAGGAATCCAACGATGTGTTGCAGGCACCGTGACTTCCGTCATCGTTCCCCCTGCTAATTCAGCCATATTACACATCGCAATCGCATGGACAGTGCCTAAATGATTCAGAACACTTCTGCGCTTAGTAATACTTATTTTACAAAACTCAGGTCTCAATTCCTGAAATTTAGGACTGATACTTCCAAAATAAGGAGCCTTGAAACATAACGCTTTAGTAAATGCCCATTTGCCCCCTGGTTTAGAAGACATCTTTTGCCAAATTTCAAGTGTATTACTCATTTTTTAAGATCCTCTAATCATTTTTATTTTCATTGCTATTTTTGATGTACATACTGCTAAGATCATGACCCATAGAGGCATTCACAAAATAAAAAGCAAATTAGAATTTAATTCTGTATTAGAATATTATTCTGTTTTGATTGGTTGTCAAGTGACTTACCATTCACTTAAAATTCTAATTCTATTAAATTCTAGTGATTTGCAAATGGACTCGATTTCAATTTTTGAAAAACACTATCCAGGAAGGCGCTCTGAGCTTAAGCGAATTATTCTGAGTAAATCACTGGAATGCTTTAACAAACATGGAATTGAACCAACCACAATTGATCTTATAAAGAACGAATGTGAAACAAGTGTGGGATCGATCTATCATCATTTTGGGACGAAAGATGGAATAATCGCTCATCTATTTTTTTTAGCGTTAGATGATCAGCTAGAACAAAGATTGCAATATTTTGAAAATATTCAATCGGCTAAGAATTATATTTTTGCAATTGTTTACAGTTATATAGATTGGGTAGTAGGTCATAAAGAATTAGCTAGATTTCAGCTATTTGCTAGATATTCAGTGATCAAAGGACCACATCAGCCTGAACTGATCAAACGAAATAGATTGAGGAATAAACAATTATTTCAGTATCTTAAACAGATATTACCTGATGAAAAAATTAAAACATTACCATCTGATCTCATTTTTTCCTTAGTTATTGGTCCATCAGAAAGTTATGTAAGAGCTTGGCTTTCAGAGAAAGTTGAAGTCAATCCTATGGAATATAGAGAGGAATTTTCACACTCAGCATGGCTAGCGGTGGAAAGGTTCTTCACCTAAATAGTAAAAATATTTTCATAATCCAAAGATTTATGGGCTTATCCATTTCATGTATCTCCAAAGTTAACGTTACGTTATCTTTAGCGGGACTTCCTGCCCATTATTTTGAATAATATACAATTTAGGTTAATGCTTATCTAGGACATTATATAAAAAACCGCCAATCAATAGGGTGGTTTTTTATTAATGACAACTTATGTGTCGTTCAATGACAAATTATGCGTCGCAAGTGACAAACCTTGTGCCGCATGACGGTTTGTCGGAGACAAGTTTTTAATATCTAAATTTATGTAACTATAAGGTATAGCCTAAAGTTACATTATAAAAGTTCATGAAACCATGTATCATTTAAATGATTTTTAATCATAAGTAACATGTAACTTTGGTATTTAAAATTTATAATTTACGAAATTGTTCATTTTTCTTCAATTGGGGCGTGAAAGAGTGAAAGGGCAAAAAATAGGCTATGTCCGAGTGAGTTCAGTCGAGCAAAATACAGGACGTCAACTTGAGGGAATTGAAGTCGACCGAATTTTTGTTGACCGTGCTTCTGGTAAAAATACCGACCGACCGAAATTTCAAGAAATGTTGAACTATGTCCGGGAAGGGGACAGGGTGATTGTACATTCCATGGATCGTTTTGCACGCAGTCTAAAAGATTTGGTCACTGAAGTAGATAAACTGGTTAAAAGAGGGATCGCCATCCAGTTTGTAAAAGAAAATATTACTTTTACGGCCCAATCCACCCCGATGGATAATTTGATGCTGCAACTGATGGGTGCTTTTGCACAGTTTGAACGTGAGATAATTTTAGAGCGGCAAAAGGAAGGAATTAAACTCGCCTCTGCTCAAGGGAAGTACAAAGGCCGGGTACATAAATTGAAGCCTGATCAAGCTGAAGCTTTGCGACAAGCATGGAATGAAGGGAAGTACCCTTCAAAAATGGCATTAGGTCAGGCATTTGGAATTAGTCGCCAGGCGGTATACCGTTATTTAAAAACCGGTGAATAACTCAATTGAAATTGACGAAGATCATCACGCTACATAAGGTTTGTCATTTGCGATGCATAGAATGTCATTAAACGAGATATAAGTTGTCTATATTGAGCTATTTTATAATCAGCAGAGAATTCAAAAAGGATCGGATTTTAATACACAAAATCAAATGGCAGAGGACTTTTACAAGCAAGCTGACTAGAATCTCCCAAGTGGAAGTATCCTGTTAATTCAGCACACATCAATTATATTAGTGATGGTATTACCTATAAAGAAAAAGGAGAAAGCCGCAGTTTCTAAGACCTTAAATTTTTAAAAATTTTAATCAGCTGAAGAATAAGAGGGGGAAATTTCTACAGTTAAGCCCTGAGGATATGTTCCATAAAACTTAATCTCATAATCATATTTACTGAGAATTGTTTTAACTAGGGATAATCCCAGTCCATGTCCTGGTTGTTCTGCGGATTTTCGCCAGAAACGTTGCCCCAAGTGCTTCAGCTCATGTTCACTTAATGTTTGTCCATTGTCCTGAATGAACAGCGAGTGATCCTGCATTTTGATAGAAATAATCTGTGCTTGTGCATGTAGTACCGCGTTCTCAATAAGATTTTTAAGTAACCCGAATCCTGTTTAAGCCAATGACTGCATAATTTGAATTTTTGGCTTATTTTGATGGGTGAGTTGATATGCACATAACGATGCGTAAATCCCACTTAAAAAGCCTG
>NZ_LSZJ01000006.1:0-37847 GCF_001647575.1 Acinetobacter sp. SFD | reverse complement strand
CAGGATATCGTTTGCTACTGCTCATAAACACCTCGTTAATTAGCCATTTTATCTAACTAAAGAGTGTCTACAAAATCGGTGGCTATTCAGATTTTTGTCGTGCCTACAATACTGGTGAAACTGACCAGCAAACATTGATAACTAAAACAGTTCAGTATGGTTTTGTGAATGTAATTGATGCTTTTCACAATGTTCATGGGCAGGAATTGTCTAAAAGATTTTTTATGGATGCCCGGAAAACACACGGTGGTATCATATTAACGGATGATGTATTTCAGCTATTTGAGGCTCAGAATTCCAAAGATTTGGTGGATGAAACTGAAGCGAGATGGCGTTTAGTTGAAACAGCTTGGGATATGAATCTACCTAAACATTTAGTTCAGATTCAGCACGATGACCAAGGGATCTTAGTTGCTGATAACAAAATTAGAAGAGTCAATGTAACATCGGCTAAGTCAGCTTTAAATGGATATCAAAAGAGTAGATGCTTTTATTGTTTTGCCCCTATCACAATTGATCAGTTTTTTGAGCACTCTGCAGATGTTGATCATTTCTTCCCACATAAATTGCGTGAGTGCGATATCCAAAAACCTATCAATGGCGTGGCAAATTTAGTACTGGCTTGTCCCTCTTGTAATCGTGGACAACAAGGAAAGTTTGATCGATTACCCTCAGTGAACTTATTAGAACGATTGCATAAGCGTAATGAGTATTTGATTACCAGTCATCATCCATTAAGAGAAACATTAATTGCTCAAACAGGATTTACTGAGCCGGCGCGCCGTGGTTTTTTACAGGATGCTTATAACTGTGCCACTTTAACTATGGGTGGTGGGAAGAAATGGAAGCCAGCTCAAAGTGGAATTAGTGTATTTTAATAATAGATAAGTAAAAAGATAATGAGGGGAATATGGGGTTATTTGATTTTATTTCAGATGCTTGTAGCACGATCGCTGACGCAGTTGGAAAAGTTGCAAGTACTACTGTATTTTAGCCAAAGCTTTTAGTGGTGAACTGACAGCAGAGTGGCGTGAACAGCATCAAGACCTGATTACAGGGGTAAACAATGCTGAAACCTTTCTTGCCAACATTCAGGCGGAAAGGGAAGCGAGCAAGCCGGTGAAAAAGGCAAAGAAAGTTAAATAAACTTTTCAACTTTTATTATTTTAAGACCGCTTTTGAAGGTACACGAAAGAGTACCTGAGTTACTTTGGATTACTCTTGGAGATAAATAATGGAAATTCTTTTTTTAATAGGAGGATTCTTTTTATTATTTATTTTAATAGCCCCTCTAATTAATGCATTTGGTTCAAATAGCCCTTATCCCTTATAAAGAAAAATCTCAAGCTGAAAAAAAAGAGCAAGCTTTAAAAGATATCAAAAAAAATTATGATACGAGTAAGGACTTATTTTCAAAAGGCTTAAAAGCAATCAGTAACGGCGCTTCCCAGCTTGAAAGACTAACAGCAGAGTTAGCTGATAAGGCTGAACAAAATAGAAGAGAACAACAGAGAAATAAACCAGAATATTACAGACAGAAAATAAAGATAGCAGATGCTATAACGCATGATCAAATGTTGCGTGAATATAGTGCTCAAGCTTATTTTTTAAATTTAGGTTTGGATTTGGGTCTAAAAAATTTCAAATTTGAAGATATTTATAATACTGAAACGTATAAGAATAAAAAAAATGAGCTCTTAATATTGTTAGAAAAGAATGATGAATTATTGAAGCCGATAAAACACTTTATAGCCATTCGTTATTATTTAACAGCATTTAAAGATTATCCTGAAATAAGTACATTAAATATATACTTGGATCATAAAATACCAGGATCAGACCCCATATTTTATGAGTTAATTTGGAACTATTGTTTAGAAAGAATAGAGTTAGATAAAAATAAATTAAAAAGGATAAATGCCTTATATCATTTTACACATAAAAATAATCTTCGAAGTATCCTTGAGATGGGGTTAGTTACGAAGTCTAATTTAGAAAAACTTGGAATTAATTATATCGAAAATGATAAAAATAGGTGGGATGGAGTAGAGGATTCAATCTCCTTATCGATTAGTCATCCTAACCATAAAATGTTTATGAAATATGCTAAACATACAGGACTGGAAAATTGGGTAGTCTTAAAAATATCACCAGAATTACTTTCAGGAAATACTAATCCTGCTTATAAAGGACTTGAAAATTATGACTATTGGGATAAAGCAATTTTCAATAAATTTAATGCTGCATCATTCGCGATGAAAAATTTATCGATTCAAGAAAGAAAATCTCATAAAGCATTTTTGGATATGTTTGAGTCAAATATAGGAATAACATTAGAAACCTATACTTTTGATAATCAGGCTGAAATTCTTTATCAAGGAAATATCCCTAAAGAATTTATTCAAGAGATACATGTGATTGAAGAAGATCCAGATTTATCTTGGGTGCATGATTTAGGTTTTAAGCTTAGTGTTAACAAAACAGTATTTGAAAAAAGATAAGGATATCTCATGGCGAAAAGACCAATATTTGTGCCTAAATTGGACGGCGCTACGCTCGTAGATATTGTTGATGTAGAATTTGAATGGTTTCCAGGGATGCACTTTACGCAAAAACAAAAGTCGATCCGATCCTTGCATGAGGCATATCGTACACAGAATCCAGAAGCCAGAATTTTAGAGATTTCGAGCAAGTCGGAAATAGAGTTAGGAACACAGCTCAGTGCTTTCAATCTAATGTTTAAAACCAAGAGTGGTAAGAATATTAGTGTTGAAAGTATCTTTCAGTCATCAAAAGTATTTTCAGAAGGTGGTCCTTATAAGGACATTATGGATATGAGTTCCCGTGATGCGAAGAAAGATGAGCGCCTTAAAAGTTCAGGCCACTTGATTGCTTTTGAATATCGAGAAACACGTTGGGAACTGGAGCCGAAAACTGCATTTTATGACTGGATTTATTTGAACGCCCTCAATCTGAATGATGACTTAAAGCAACAAGCACTTGCATATGATGCATTTACTGATATTGAGTTTAACCCGCAAAAGTCGATTAATTGCCAAGCTTACTCAATGGCACTCTTTGTTGCTTTAACCAAACGTAATCTTTTAGTAGGTGGTGCTATTCCACCGAAAGATGAATTTATTAAACTTGTTGAGAAGTTTACGATTAAAAATACTAGCGATGGCTTGTTGCTTTAAATTTTGATTATTCCAATTGAATAGTATTTCCATAGATGTGAAATAAATAATTTAATCAACTGTGTCGTATATACAAAAATACTTAGAGGGGACGAAATGAAAATAATGGAAATAGATCAAAAGTATAGAGATTACTTAGATCGTCTACGGGTGGATTACCCATGTTTTGAAAATCCAGCTACTCCATTTCCAGCATATGTAAAAGCGAATATTACTTTTAGGGAAAAGCTGGAAAATTTTAAACAGTTCATTGATTGCTTAACTGCAGATCGTTGTTTTGCTCTATGGATCAGAGAAACTGAGGAGTTGCTGATTCAATCGGAAGTAGCACTCTGTAAATATAGCAATGACCATATGTCAAAAGCATTGCTAGTAGATACACACGACGAACTCTCCGAAAGAATTCGTGAATTGGCTGGACGTATATACGAAGGACATTGGGAATATGGATTGTCAGAAGAAGCTGATGAACAGTTTGATGACCTGACCGAGTTATGTAGACGTATATGGCTCAAAGAAAGTAAAGCCTGGCTGTCATTAGCTAGAGCATGGAAAAAAGTTTAACTGAAGAATTAATTGTGTTGTAAAAGGCTCTAGTGAATTAAGTATTCGTGAAGTAATAGGTAATAAAAAGTGGATTTGCAAGAAATGCAGCTTAAATTTGAAGTAGATCGCATTCAGCTGTTTTTAGAAAAATTAGAAGATGCTGAAATAGAATGGTTTTGGCAAGCAATAAGAACTATACATGATGTATTTCCTAATTTAGATATCTATCATGCAGGTAGTGGTAAATATGGTTATCTAGGCTTTGGTATAAAACCCATTTTGACAAACAGAGTTAAAGAGTTTTTGCTAGTGAGTCACTTAGGAAATAATGAAGATGGTAAATTTTGTTTTAAACTCGAGGTTATACAAGCTTTAGCAGACTTTATTTTTGAACAAGACCCACAGTTTTCTTTAAATTTCTCATTTAAAAATTTAACACATGAAAATTTTTTAGATTGGTTACATAACTTAAGAGAATATGCTATTCAATTTGGAATGGCACTAAATGGGCAGGGCTTGTTGCCTTTAGATTATCAAAATCAGAATTTAACTGCTGCCCAAGCTGTAGAATATCTTAAAGAAAGATATCCTGGTACAGATTCCGGTACAGTTCATATAGCAGCATTTAAAACCTCTCTGGGACGAGAGTTAGCGTTAGATCCAAAATTAAAAACACCTATCATCATTTGTAATGCTGAGCCACCAATAGAACTGAAATTACCAATTAAACAGTCCTATTCAGAAAATGATACGCGTAATCAACATTTGTCCACACATGCAAAATCACTGATGTTGGGTAATAAAGCATATTCAATTATTGTGAGTAATCTCGATGATTTAGAGAAGTTTTGTGATTGGTATGAACAAAACGGTGATCAGACCACGGCGCTCGAAAAAAAGGTACAGCAATTTTTAAAACTTTGGCCAATTGAAAGTTTAAACAACTTATCTATAGAAGATTATCATCAAGCGAAAAACACAAATTGCTTTATTGCTCAGATTGACAGTTTTGACCCAACCCAAGGCGATCCTACCTTTGCCAACTATTTTGACATTTGGGAGCCTATAAATTTAGGAAAGGATGATAAGTATTATAATGAGAAGCCGTATTCATGGCATAAACGACTAGGTGATAGTGCAGAGTTAGCATTTGAAGCGCTCAAACAAGAAATACTCAATATTGTAGAAGCTGTTCAGCGCCGTGATTTAAATGCCATCGATCAAATTCAATTCCCAAAAGGTTTGAAATGGATGATTGCATTCTTATATCAAGATTTTAATGATCCTTGCATTATTCCAATTGTAAGTAAGGTGAATACCAAGCGAATTGGTTATGACCACTTATATCCAAAATTACCACTACCAGAGTTTTTATCAATTTTATTGGAAGATCGGGGCGAACAAGCATTTTTCCCATATGTGGAAAAGCTTTTCGCCATGATTAGAAAAGGTTATTTGGATAACAAACAGAAGAAAAAGCAAACTCAAGAATTACTGGATGATGTCATGACTCAACAACCGTTAAACCGTATTTTATTTGGTGCAGCAGGTACAGGTAAAACCTTCCATAGTATCAACCATGCCTTATCAATTATTGAAAACAAACCGCTTGAAGTTTTAGAGCAAGAAGACCGTACGGCGTTAAAAACACGTTTTGATCAATACAAAGAGCAAGGTCAGATCAAGTTTGTGACTTTTCATCAAAGCTTTAGTTATGAAGACTTTGTAGAAGGGATTCGTGCTGAAACGGATGATAAAGGTCAGCTCACTTATGATGTTCAATCTGGTGTTTTTAAAGCACTTTGTGATATTGCCTTTAATCAAAATTTTCCTCATTCAAATATTGATGAGGTGATCACTAATTTTTGCAATGAAATAGCTGAACAGCCTTTGCAACTGAAAACTAAAACTGGTTTAACATATGAAATTACATATGAAGGTGGAAAAACCCTAAAATGTTTTTTATTAGAGTCAGTAAATAAAGGTACTTATAGTTTAAGCTTAGATACAATTAAAAAATTATTAAATGGTGTCAGACTTGAAACTTATGGAATGCCTAGTTATATAAAACCAATTGTAAGTTTGCTATCTGATAAAATTAAATTTTCAGAAGAAAAACAAGATGTAGAGCACAAACCCTACATATTGATCATCGATGAAATCAACCGAGGGAATATTTCCCGTATTTTTGGTGAGTTGATTACGCTCATTGAAGACTCTAAACGCCAAGGCGCTGAAGAAGAATTATCTGTAACGCTGCCATACTCAAAAGAAGAATTTTCTGTCCCGAGTAATGTCTACATTATTGGCACAATGAACTCATCTGACCGATCTTTAACGGGTTTAGATATTGCGTTGCGCCGTCGTTTTACCTTTATCGAAATGCCACCAAAGCCAGAGCTATTGAATGACATTGAGGTAGAAGAGCTGAATATTGGTGAGATACTCAAGGTCATTAACCAACGTATAGAAGTGCTGTTAGACCGTGATCATTGTATCGGTCATGCAAACTTTATGAGTTTGAAGAAACAGCCTACGCTAGAGCATTTAGCATCCATATTTAAGCAAAAAATTATTCCTCAACTACAAGAATACTTCTTTGATGATTGGGCAAAGATCAATATGGTGTTAAATGCCAATGGTATGTTGAAGCCTAAACCTGTTGAACGCTCTGTATTATTTCCAAATGTAGAGAGTGATTCAGATGCCTTCTTTGAAGAACAAAAAACGTGGCAATTAAACGATACTGCATTTGATTCAATCGCTAGCTTTATCAAAATCATCAAGCATTAATCGGGGATTTATATGCCTGATTTTACCGTCCGAGAATATGCCTTCATTAGCGTTGCTTATGAAGGTTGTCCTACGTCTAGTCTAGACCATGCTTATATTCCCGAAAAAGCATTTGAACATCTGTGTGATCTCTCAGCTTCTTTCTCCAAGCATGGTGCAAAAGTATTTGAACTTGCAGGGCGTAGAAAGCTAAAGCTGGATCAATATGTGGGTGTCATTGAAACGCCGTGTGGAACACGTATAGAAATTCTGCCAAAGCATGTAGAGCTGAGTGGTACAGATGATCAAGCGGTTATTTTAGCAGAGCGTAAACTCCTGCAAAAAATGCTGAGTGTCTCTTTGCACTTACCATATAGAGAAGCAGGGAGTGCCAGTCTAAATCGTTTTAAACAACCCTTACATGAATGGATTATCACTCAATTCCTTGCATCATTTGAGCGTTTGGTGCAACGAGGACTACGTTTTGACTACAACCGTGTGCAAGAAGAACAAAAGTTTCTACGTGGGCAATTACAGCATGTGAAATACATGCGTCAGCCACCTGCTAAGAAGCATATATTTCCGATTGAACATGACGTTTATGAAGTCAATCGTCCTGAGAACCGTCTGATTCGTACAGCATTGGAAGTCGTGTGTAAAAAGACCAAAGATGCCAACAATTGGAAACTTGCCCAAGAACTACGGTTGATGACCACTGAAATACCGCCAAGTCAAAAGATTCAGCAGGATTTTAGACAATGGCAGTCAGGGCGTTTACTTGCGCTATATAGTGAAATCAAACCTTGGACGGAATTGATTTTAGGTGAGTATATGCCTGTATCTACACAAGGTGAATGGCGAGGTATGAGCTTACTTTTTCCAATGGAAAAGCTGTTTGAATACTTTGTGGCATATCATTTGCGCCGTGGGATGCCTGAATATCAGGTCAAAACACAGCATGCGACGGAACATATTTGTGAGCATCAACAGAATAAGATCTTTAAGTTGAAGCCCGATATTTTTATTGATCGTTCACAAGCGAATGCAAAAAATATTGTAATGGATACCAAGTGGAAACTGATAGATCAGAATGACCGTGGTGGACGGTATGGCTTAAAAGACAGTGATATTCAGCAGATGTTTGCTTACAGTCATTATTACCTGAAACATGAGAGTGAAGTGATTCTGGTATATCCGTATCGAGCAGGGAAGTTTGATCAGCCTTTGGATGATTTTGGTTTTAGGCATACACATGGTGCAAAGTTAAAAGTAGTGCCTTTTAACTTAGATGAACCACAAAATTTTAAGATTATTTAACATTTTATATGACTGAATAATCACTTTCTGTACTTTACACCACAACCTAGCCAAGTTGGTGATGAGAGGGGGGAATAGTCCCCCTTACTCATTTAGTTCTTTGAGTCGATCTAAAACAACCTCAGAAAATGGTAGCCAATAGTTCCATGATTTGTATTTAGGGTTGAATGAACCACGACCTTCACGTTTCCATTCTTTGAGCATTGAAATAATCTCAGGATTATAAGTGCTATTGACTGAAATCATACCGCTATCAAATTTTCGAACATTGACAAATATACCTTTGATTGTGAATTTGTAGTCCTGCCATTTTGGAGGTGCCTGTACGATTTCAGATTTTTCTAGACTTATGTTTGAATTGTCTGTTGGTACGTTATCTGGAATATCTTCAATATTTTGAGTTAATGGGAATGGATAAACCCATTTTCTATTGTTCAAGTTTTCGAGAATCTCTTTTTTTGCTTCAGGGCTAGGAATCGAAATATTACTTTTAACAAGTGATGAAAGATCAATTTCGATACATTTTGATTTAAAAACCTCGATGCGATTGAATTTTTCAGCGTCAATAAAATGAGTAACCGCAATTTCAATTAAAATAGGTTCTCCATCAAAATATCCAACTAAATCTGGGCGTATTAAACCGAGAGAAAACTCGGGTAATAATTTTTCAAATGTCCACCATGCTGCTTCATTATCAGAATTAGGTAAAGCAGGAAGCATGAGGCCCATAGATTCAAGAATGACTTCTTTGGCATATTTATGTAGAACAGATTCTGGATTAATCGTACAGCTTTCTTTATTACTTGCATGTGCAAAGTGATGTTCTTTTATTTCACCTTTACGTGCAATAACAGTTTCACCACATTCAAAGCAGGTACATTGGCAAGCAAGTCCACGCTCAACATCTTTGATATCGACCAATTTTTTATTTTCGTCCAAAGCAATATACATAGTCATGATTAAAATCCTTTAGGAAGTTGATTTACTCTCTCACTATGCTTGTGATCTAATTGACCTAACACCGTATAAAGGGGAAATACGGGTAAAGTGGGGGTTTAAGTGTTTGAATTAAAATTAAAAGTTTTTAATGCGTTATTTGAGATTTTAAAAGAGGACTTGGCTCAGAATAGAGCTTATGATTGTTTAAAGGTAATTTGTAGCGCTTCAATAAATGCACTAGAAGATCAAATTGAAGAACAAATTGTTTATTCCAGATATCAATTAAAGGCCATAGTTGATGGAAAACTATCTGCTGATAGAATGGATTCAAAAGATCTCGGAAAGTGGATTACTGATAAAAAACTAAATGAATATCTGGATCGTGTTATACAAAAACATAGTAAAAGATTTTTAGAGATTGGATATGTTCCAGTTATAAAAACCAATGAGACTGTTGGTGGTAAAGGAAATGAACGTCTATTTTGGTTGGATATTAAACAAAAAGAAAATAATGTTATTGAAAATGATTTAGATGAAGGGGAGGAATTGGTTATTTATGACCGAGTTGATCCAGCCGAAATAAAAATATCTTGGTTTTATAAGTTGATTTTTAGAGATGGAGAAATAAAAAATAAAAGTATAAGAGGGCTAGTTATGCTGGCAGTTATTTTTGGAAGTTTTATTGGATGGGCATTATATATTTGTACATTCTCATTAGTTTTAGTGCGTGCTGGGCAAAATTTCACTTCATTTGATCTTTTTTTAATTTTCTGTTTAATTGGATTTTCTTACCTATCACTCAAATATTGGTTCATTCCTATTTGGAATTTACCCGAGCATCGTGTGATTAAGGCCCCTATGACATTCATTGCATTACATGAAGATCATGCCGATATTGAAATGTATCGAGATAAAGATCGTAATCAACTTACACGGATAACACGATTTAAAGGCGTTTGTCCGGTATGTTCAGCAGATGTTGTTCTTAGAGAGGGACGACCAGATCAGAAAGTACCACTTGTTCGAAGATGTGTGGAAAGCCCATTTGCACATGTATATAGTTTTGACCGTGTTATTATGAAGGGTAAAAAGTTATCATAGTAGCTAAAGATATTTTTTATTAAGTTATGGCAGATCATCTTATTTCGTATTTAAAGGTCGATTCACACAAAAAATTATTTGTGGTAGGTGATCTACATGGTTGCTATGGACTTTTACTTGAAGAACTTAAAAAAATTAATTTTAATTTTGCAAGTGATTTATTGATATGTACAGGGGATCTGATTGATCGAGGTAATGAAAATCTTGAATGCATTTCTTTACTAAACCAACCATGGTTCCGTACTGTACGTGGAAATCATGAAGAGATGTGCATCAAAGGACAATATGACACCAATATTAGAGATATACATATACGCAATGGAGGGGAATGGTTTTACGGGTTGCCTCAACAAAAACAACTAGAAATTAGTAATAAATTTATGGAATTGCCCGTAGTCATAGAAATTGAATTGGAAGGCAAAAAGATTGGTATTGTTCATGCTGACATTGATATCCAAGACTGGAATATCTTTAAGCAAGACATATTTAAAGGTGACTATAAAATTCCAGGGATCACATCATCCTATTCAAATGCACTCTGGGGTAGGGGACGAATACGTAATTACTCAAACCATTATGATATTGTTGAAAACATCAATGAAATCTATTTAGGTCATACGATCGTAAAAGAATATACTAAAATTGATAATTGCCATTATATTGATGTCGGATCATCTTTCACTTCTAAGCTTTGTATTATAAAAGTTCAATAAAGATTTGCTTTGGAGTGGGGGAGTAAAGTGATGTTAAAAAGTTTAATTGATCAAAAAAACAACATTTGAATCGTGTATCCTGACTTGTATCCTAAATTTTTATATTAATAATTAATCCATTAAAAACAATAGGGTAGGTGAATGTTTTCGTCCGTCTGGGCCCACCAAATATATCAAGCACTTAAGAGCGATTCTCTTAAGTGCTTTTTTAATTCTAAAAATCCATGTAAGCAATAAAAATAAATGGTAATCGCATGTTTGGTATTGAAAGGTCAACATCTGAAAAGAAACCAAAATGGAAATCACTAGAGTTTTATAAGGACAATCGGAGTATTTTGATTTTCCTTCCGGCTGGAGTGGGAAGGTTATTTCAACTGCTACACTTGTTATCTATGGTTCCATCTTTGCTTAGATTTTTTTCTGTAGAGCAAGTCAGATGGCCTTATTTTTATATTCTTATGTTTACTCGGCTATTTGCTTTTTTACGACTTATAAAATGAAATAAAGAAGGGCTACTCTTCTTAAGGGTGACAACGTGGACTACTAACAGAGATGAGTTTGAAATCAAAAAAAAAGATTTTATTTTAAATTTCCAGATATTTGCAGGAGCGTAAATGAAAGCACATGACTTGCTAAGATGCCCCCAAAAAAGCCGTTTTGAATAAACTGAGTGCTACAAATTGGACAGCACTGTCATTATTACCTTGGTATTTTTAAACGGCTCCTGCCGATCCATCTAAATATAATTCACCATCCCCTTAAAAAACGATATGTAGAATTTATATAAACAGCTTTTACATTTGATTGCACAAAATTAAGAATTTTTTAAGGTAGGACTTCTATCTTGAGTAGCAAGTTAATTTCGTGGTATGAGCCGAATGATCAAGTTTAGTTTTGATCCTCAGTCATCTGATCAGATTCATTATTTGGATGGATATTTCAACCAGTCTCAATACAAAAAACAAATCTATCACAATAAATTTTCAGTACAGGCCCATCACTTTGATCCCGTGATCTCGGTACAAGATAATGCTCTACAGCTAAGCGTACAAACTGTACACCGTGGTGAGACGTGTGAACGTCGAGCACTGGAAAATTTTATTCAGGAAAAATATCAACAAGTCCATCAGGCCACGATATCCACCTTCTCTTCGACCCTGTTTGCCGGTTATGACGGAGCAGAAATGCAGGTTGTGATTGGCATGGAGCATTTACACCAAACCAATGCCTTCCTGGAACAGTATCTCGATGAACCAATTGAAAATATTCTTGGCAAACTCAGCCAGACGGAGATTAGTCGGAACAAGATTGTAGAAATTGGCAACTTGGCTGCAGTCGACATAAATCAGGCCAAACTGATAGTGGCATTTCTGGTCTTTCATCTCTCGCAGCAATGCATCGAATGGGCTGTATGTACCGGGACAACTGCGGTGCGTTATGTGTTGCAACAGATGGGATTACGTTTTCATGTGCTTGAAAAAGCTGACCCGCAAGTCTTAGGAGAGGCACAGCGCCTGTGGGGCAGTTATTACCAGCAGAAACCTTATGTCCTGGCGATTGATGTGGCAGAAGCCCTACAAGTCGCTCGTCAACTTTATCAATTTAGTCATTAAAGCATTTTGCTTGATTACCGAGGCACAGAATTTAAATGATGACTGCTTTATTTGAACGTATCAGCCTGCAAGCACGACAATATCCGCAGCGAGAAGCGGTAGTCACCGCACAAACGACCCTCAGCTATGCAGAGCTGCAGCAGCGGGTAGAATTATTGAGTGCCAGTTTCATGCAGCTTAATCTGCGCCATCTGGCCCTGTGGGGCGTAAATAGTATGGACTGGATAGTAGTTGATCTTGCCGCACAAAAAACCGGCATGACTGTAATACCTGTTCCTCTATTTTTTACTGTAGCCCAAGTACGGCATCTGCTTTCCGACAGCCAAACCGAGCTGCTCTGTACTCTGGATGAATCTTTCTCTGCATCAGAATGGTTGCTGAATCTAGCCCAAGACATGGGTGGAAATGAGATCTTTATTAGCGGCCACCTAAATGCACGCTTTTTTCAGCTAGAACAGGCAGTACAGTGTTCACTTTCTTCACAGACCCAGCATCCGGCAAAAATCACCTATACCTCAGGCAATACCGGAACACCGAAAGGCGTGTGTCTGGCAGAAGATACCATAGAGTCAATTACGCATTCACTCAGTCAGGCACTGGCCAGTAGTCAGCTTGGACGGCATTTGTGTCTGATTCCATTCGCCACCTTGCTAGAAAATATTGCCGGAATTTATGTCGCACTGAGCATGGGGCGTGCTGTAGTAGTCGGTGAGGTGAACCAGTTCGGTCTGGTATCTAACCATACTTTTGATACACAGCGGTTTTTAAATACAGTGCAGAGCTATCAAATTGAAAGTGTGATTTTATTACCTCAGATGCTGAAAGCGATTGTGGAATATAGCGCTACACACGGTGCTGCAGGGCTCAAGACGCTGAAATTTATTGCGGTCGGTGGAGGGAAAGTCTCTGCTGATTTACTCAAACAGTTCCAGCAACTTAACCTTCCGGTTTATGAGGGGTATGGCCTGTCCGAGTGTGCCTCGGTAGTCAGTCTGAATCTGCCGGGTGCACGCCGTATTGGCAGTGTGGGCCGGATTTTACCGCATGTCGAAGTTGAGATTGTAGCCAACAGCGAAGTAGTAGTGAAGGGTAATGCCATGCTGGGTTATGTCAATGACATGGCTGCAACACCATATATTCATACGGGTGATGCCGGCTATTTTGATGAGGAAGGCTATTTGTACATTACCGGACGCATCAAGCAGATGATTATCAGCAGTTTTGGACGCAATATTTCCCCGGAATGGGTTGAGTCCAACAGTCTGACCGAGCCGGAAATCCAGCAGATTGCCATTTTTGGCGAAGCTCAACCACATCTATCGGCCGTGATTTATGCCCCGGATGATACGCCAGACCAGCAACTGGCAGTAGCGCTTCAGCGGGCCAACAGCCGGATGCCAGACTATGCCCAGATCAAACACTGGTGCAGGTCTGCAGAGCCATTTTCCCTGAACAACCAGATGTTGACCGACAACGGCAAACTGCGCAGACAGCAGATTCAGCAAAAGTTTCAGGCTGAACTGATACCGGACGAGTCCCAACTTAATTTTGCCTAGTTCACAGACCCATTGACCTGTTGAATGAGAGAGAACACATGAATATTGCACAGCAAGCTTTGCACACCACGCCTAATCAGATTAAAACGCAATTGGTAGAACAGGGTTGGGTCTTGTTAAGACATGAACACTATGACGTGACCTCGTTTAGTGAACTCATGAATAGGCTATGCTAGCGGCTGACTTATGATCCCGCACGCGAAAATATCACTCGTCAGTCCCAGAAAGTTGATGCAGGTAGCCAAGCCATGGGACTGCATATTGAAAATGGCACGACACCTTTACCGCCCGATATCATCGCCTTTTTCAGTGAGAAAAGTGCTTCGCGCGGTTCGCAGACTACCTTATGTGATGGGCATGAAGTCTGGAAAAATATGTCGGCTGCTTTCAAGCAGAAATTTGCCGAACCGATGACCATTCGCCGTTATTTACCCAAACCGATCTGGCAGAAGTATGTGGCCACTGTCTTGAATATTGAAAATGCAGAGCAGGTCGGCCTACAGGAGCTGGAACGCTTTATCCAGATGGTGCCTGGCCAGCAGATTAGCCCGGCACACGATCAAGGGGTGCACTACCATTTAAATATGCCGATGGTCCGCCATGACACTCTTAAGGGTATTCCAGCCTTTGCCAATACCTTACTCGGGCCTTCTTATAATTATGAAAAACCCCGTTTTTATTTTGCTGATGGTTCAGAGATCAGTCCAGACTTGCTTGCAGAACTGGCAGAGCGTTGTGAAGCCCGGACCTCAGAAATTGACTGGCAGGATGGTGATCTGGTGATCATTGATAACAAACGCTTTATGCATGGCCGACGTGAAATCTTGGTGCCACTTGAGCAGCGCAAGTTATACATTTGTATGGGACTGGGCCTGAATCCTGACTTTTAAGCAAAGCAGAAAAAGACATCTAAAAAATTCAACGATAAGAGAAGTGATCTATGTCCAATTTAACAGCAGTTCTTCTAGGTGCGACCGGTGGCATTGGTCAGGCCATTGCCGATATTCTCGGGAAAAATGGCCTGAATCTGGTTCTGGTCGGACGTAATGAACAGACTTTGCGAAAATTAGGTGAAAAACTGGCACAGCGTTATCCGGATATACAACTGCAAGGGATCTGCTGTGACCTGGCCGAGCAGCACAGCCGTAACGATTTGCTGGGTGCGCTGGCCGAACTGAATACCCCCATTCACTATTACATCAATAATGCCGGTATCAATGATTTCAGTCTGTTCTCACAGCA
This sequence comes from Acinetobacter sp. SFD, assembly GCF_001647575.1. Classification (NCBI taxonomy): domain Bacteria; kingdom Pseudomonadati; phylum Pseudomonadota; class Gammaproteobacteria; order Moraxellales; family Moraxellaceae; genus Acinetobacter; species Acinetobacter sp. SFD. The sequence goes on along the minus strand of NZ_LSZJ01000006.1, from coordinate 22,851 downwards.
GTCACAGGAAATGATGGAACAGATGATGCTGATTAATGTGGTCTATCCCTTGCAACTGGTGCAGGGCATGATTCCACTGATGTCAAAAAATCAGCCAAGCCAGATCATTCATATTGGCTCTACCTTTGGCAGCATTGGCTATCCGGGTTATGTCAGTTATTGTGCCAGCAAATTCGCCTTGCGCGGTGCTACCGAAGCCTTGGCACGTGAATATGCTAAGACCTCAATTCAATTTCGTTATTTTTCACCAAGGGCAACGATCACGGAGATGAATGATGAAAATGTCACAGAAATGAATCAGGCACTGGGGACTAAAATGGATGACCCTGATTTTGTCGCACAAGAGTTTTATCGTTTTTTAGAGAAAGACTGTCAGTCCTATCAGGTAGGTTATCCTGAAAAAATCTTTGTGAAGGTAAATCAGGTTTTACCCCATATCGTTTCCGGGTCAATTGAAAAAGATCTGGATACTATTTATAGATATGCAAACCGAGATCCAGCAGTTTACAGCACTGAACAGTAGAAGATGAATGCAATGACTGATCAGCACTAGATCAATAAACAGTTGTTTTATTCTTTACAGATGTCGCTGTAACCGATATGTTTTGGAGCTTTTGTATCTGTTAACACGAAATTTTTTTCTTTTTAGAGAAACCTGCGGCAGCGATGGCACAGGGTATTTTGCTGTAATAAATAATATTTTAATTCTGAAAAAGAAAGTTTTCAGGCTAAAAGTATTTTCATGCTTTTTTGAGAAGCAATAATTTTTAGCCGAGAAATTTTACGGCTTGAAGGCCTAATGTATTTTCACAGGGAATAGCAGATGAATATATTATTGATTGCAGGCTGGGGACTGGGGACAATCGTCCTGGAAGAATTTTCTGAAAAACTCAGGCCAGATCATACAGTCGCACTCTCTGATATTTTTGACCCCTTTGATGCGGTGACCCTGCAGGAAAAGATAAAGCTCGCACAAGATTATGATGTACTCATAGGCTGGTCTTTAGGGGGACAACTGGCTATTTATTTGGCCAATGAAATCTATCAGCAGACAGGGGTAGCAAGGCCTGTGATTGCCTGCATGTCCAATCCCTGTTTTGTGGTTAATACACATTGGCAACATGCAATGCCTGAAGCTGATTTTGAAAAATTTTCTCAGGCTGCCCGACTGGACATGTTAACGACATTGAAACGTTTTAGTCATCTTGTCTGTATGGGGGCGAAGGATGCACGGCAACGGGTGAAATATTTACAATCCCAACTGTCCTTAATTGATTTAAATCATCAAGAAAAGCATCTTTATCTTTTGAAACAATTAGATTTGGTAGAGATCTTAAAAACCTGTTCAACGAAGATACTGTTTATATTTTCAAACCAAGATTCACTAGTTCCTTGCCAAGTTTCCCTAGAATCTGTCTTTTATCAACAAAGTTTGATCAAAGTCAAAGAAATTGAGGCTGCGCATGATGCAATCCTGTTCGATACAGAATTGGTGCTAATACCTATTCTGGATTTTCTGGATGATTTACCAGTTACTTCAGCAAGATAGAGAGTTCAGTCATTTGCATTTTTAACTGAGCAGGCTAAGATCGATATTTCCACAATTTTTCAGGATGAATTTTGTGTTTGACGCTTTTGATCAAGAGCATATTTGGCATCCCTATACCTCAATGACTGCACCCTTGCCATGTTATCCGGTCGCTAGCGCCAGCGGTGCCCAGATCTATCTGCAAGATGGCACGGCGCTGATTGATGGTATGTCCTCCTGGTGGTGTACGATTCATGGCTACAGTCATCCTGAGCTGAATCAGGCCGCCATTGAGCAGCTTAATAAGATGTCACATGTGATGTTTGGCGGATTGACCCATCAGCCTGCCATTGAACTTGCGAAAATCCTGCTGGAGATCACGACATCTGAGCTTGATAAAGTCTTTTTTGCTGATTCCGGTTCAGTTGCTGTAGAAGTTGCCTTGAAAATGGCGGTGCAATACTGGCATGCCCAAGGTCAACCGGAAAAAAGTAATTTTGTCACGACACGTTCGGGCTACCATGGTGATACATGGAACGCGATGTCAGTTTGCGATCCCGTCACGGGTATGCATCAAATCTTCGGTTCAAGCCTGCCTAATCGATATTTTGTTCCTGCACCTGAAAGTCGTTTCAATGGCGAATGGCAGGAGCAGGATATCCAGCCACTGGAACAGTTACTGGCAGAAAAACACAGACAAATCGCTGCCCTGATTATTGAGCCGATCGTTCAGGGTGCGGGGGGGATGCGTTTTTATCATCCTGAATACTTACGTCAAGCCAAAGCTTTGTGTAGGCAATACGATGTACTCCTGATTCTGGATGAGATTGCGACAGGTTTTGGACGCACTGGTAAGTTATTTGCCTATGAGCATGCCGATATCATCCCTGACATACTTTGTTTAGGTAAAGCCCTGACCGGTGGCTATATGACTTTGTCTGCTACGCTCACCACCAGGCAGGTTGCAGAGATCATTTCTCGGGGGGAAGCGGGCGTTTTTATGCACGGCCCGACCTTTATGGCCAATCCGTTGGCGTGTGCAGTTGCAGTAAAAAGTATCCAGCTTTTACTGGCACATGACTGGCAAGCCAATATCCAGCGTATTGAACAGCAATTAAGTACTTTGTATGTTTTAGAGGGGCATCCTGTAGTCAAAGATGTGCGGGTGCTTGGTGCAATTGGAGTGGTTGAGCTGCATCAGGCAGTGAATCTGGCTGAATTCCAGGCAGAATGTGTTCGTCGTGGTGTATGGATTCGTCCATTTGGCAGACTGGTGTATGTCATGCCGCCTTTTATTATTTCTACAGCCGAATTGCAGATATTGCTGGAACATATGATCGATATGATTCAGCATCTGGAGCTTGCAGCATGAATCACCTCGAATATTTTGCACAGCAACTTGATGTATTAAAGCATCAAGGGCAGTACCGCGAGTTTAAATCCAAAATTACCAGTGCTGCCCATTTTGAACTCAACGGCAAAACCATGTTGAATCTGGCATCGAATGATTATCTGGGTCTTGCCAGCCAAGTGGATTTACGGGAAGCATTTTTTGATATGACTCCTGTTTCTGAGCGGCAGATGAGTGCCAGTTCCTCCCGGTTGCTGACTGGAAATTTTCCCGCTTATGAACAGCTTGAACATGACATGTCGCAAGCCTTTGGCCGTGCGGTACTGCTGTTTAATAGCGGCTATCATATGAATATCGGGATTTTACCTGCGCTTGCAGACAGTAAGACCCAAATCATTGCAGATAAACTGGTTCATGCCAGTATGATTGATGGTATCCGTTTATCTAAAGCGAATTATGTGCGATATCGGCATAATGATTTAGATCACTTGGCACAACTTTTATTGAAATATCATTCAGATGATTCAATTGAACGTATCATTGTCGTCACAGAATCCATTTTTAGTATGGATGGGGATGAAACCGATTTAACTGCTTTGGTGGCGCTAAAGAAACAGCATCCTAAAGTCATGCTGTATGTTGATGAGGCGCATGCGATAGGCGTACGCGGTTTACGTGGACTGGGCTGTGCCGAACAATATAATGTGATAGGAGATATCGATTTCCTGGTAGGTACCTTTGGTAAAGCGCTTGCTTCGGTTGGCGGCTATTTGGTCTGCGAACCGGTAATCCGGGAATATCTGATTAATTCAATGCGCCCGCTCATTTTCAGTACTGCCCAACCTCCCATCTGTATGGCCTGGACAAATTTTATCTTTCAGCATCAACAGGGCTTAAACGCAGAACGCCAAGCATTAACTGCATTATCACAATACAGTCAGCAGGCAGTAAAAAATCTGGGTTATGACTGTCCGTCAAGTTCCCAGATTATTCCGGTCATTATTGGGGAAACGCATCAGACCGTAGCTTCGGCAGCCTATTTGCAAGATCATGGTTTTTATGTATTGCCTGTACGTCCACCCACTGTTCCCAAAAACTCGTCACGACTGCGGATATGTTTGCATCATGGAATAAAGAATCAGGAAATTCAGCACTGTTTTAGTGTACTGGAGCAATATCAGCCATGAACAACACACTGATTGCACAACGATTTGCTCAGGCTCAGCACAGTTATGATCAGCATGCCGTAGCACAGCGCCATGTCGCTCAACATTTACTTCATTTAATGCAACAGCATATTCCCCAACCGCATATGCAACGTGCGCTAGAAATTGGTTGCGGTTCAGGTCTGTTTAGCCATGCTTTTTTACAGCATTATGGGGTTGATCAGTTGTTTTTAAATGATCTTTATCCTGAAGTGAAACAGCATTTTCCTGAAACTGAGCAATTCATCTGGGGTATAGGCGATATTGAACAGTTACCATTACCGCAGTCTTTAGACGTGGTGGTGTCCTGTTCAGCCTTGCAGTGGATTCAGGAGCTACCGGCCTTAATCCGAAAAGTGGCCACTGCCTTGAACCCATCAGGATATTTCTGTTTTGCCAGTTATGCAGAAGACAATTTAAAAGAAATTAAAGTATTAACAGGACAGGGTCTGGATTATTTACCACTGGAAACTGTAGCCAATATCTTGCAGGCACAGGGCTTTGAACTACTAATGGCAAATGAAGAACGGATCCAGCTCAACTTTGCCCAGCCTAGAGATGTGCTAAAACACATGAAATCTACCGGTGTGCAGGCAACGGCTCAGGGTTTTCGCTGGAGCAAAAGCTTACTTGCGCAGTTCGAGCACCATTATGCTCAATTCCAGATCCCGGAAACAGGGAGTTATCCTTTGACCTACCATCCCATTTACCTGATTGCACGGAAAGCTCTATGAGTTCGAAAATCTATTTTGTCAGCGGCATTGATACCGCTATTGGTAAGACCTATGCCACCGGTTTTTTGGCCAGAAGCTGGAATGAACAGGGAATTCGAACCATTACCCAAAAGCTGATTCAAACTGGCAATGTGGATGTTTCAGAAGATATCGAGCAGCACAGGATGATCATGGGGTGTGGGCTGCTGCCTGAAGACCATGACAAGCTGACCATGCCAGAAATTTTTAGCTATCCGGCCTCACCGCATCTGGCATCTGAACTGGATCGGCGTTCGATCGATTTCGGAAAAATTCAGCAGGCAGCCACTATACTGGCCGAGCGTTATGACCGGGTTTTGCTTGAAGGGGCGGGCGGATTAATGGTGCCGCTAACCCGGGACATGCTGACGATCGATTATATTGCAGCGCACGATTATCCTGTCATTCTGGTGACTTCAGGCCGTCTGGGCAGTATTAATCATACTTTACTGAGTCTGGAGCTACTCAAAAAGCGTAAAGTCGCACTTCATGCTGTGGCATTTAACCATGCTGATGACCACCAGGACCAAACGATTGCGATGGATACCATTCAATATTTAAAGGAGTATCTGACCCGGTATTTTCCAACAGCCGTATGGCTGGATATTCCTAAGCTTGCAGGTCACGCTTAGACACGCCGTACTTGATTTCAATGCGAAGCCCATAGGGCCGTCGGGCATTAAAAGAGAGCAGATAGCCATACTGTTTTAACAGGTTAACGGTCAATGCCAGTCCTAAACCATGGCCATGCTGCTGAGCAGATTTTCGCCAGAAGCGTTGTCCTAAATGTTGGATATCCTTGGCTGTAAGTTGTTGTCCATCATCTTCAATCACCAGGCCATGAGACTGCATGGAAATCCAGATATGGGTAGCCTGTGCATGCAGCAGTGCATTTTCAAGCAGATTTTTCAGTACCGTATACAGCACAAATTCAGGTAGCTGAATTTCGCCTAGACTTTCCCAGTCCACCTGTATTTTTTCATTAATTTCAGGATAGCGTGTACTTAAGTCTGCAAGCACCTTCTCAAGCGTGGGGCGAAGCCAGATGGCTTCAGGCATTGCTTGGATACTGTTTTCTGATTGGGTCAGCAATAAAAGCTGCTCGAGTAACAGCGTATAACGCCGGATGCTCTCATTGGCCTGCTGCAAATTGTGCTGAATGGATTCAGGTAGGTTCTGCTGCTGACCGATCAGCTGGGCCAGTTGTACATGGGTTTTAATTGCGGTCAGGGGACTGCGTAATTCATGTGCAGCATAGGCACTAAAGGCTTTCTCCTGTTGCAGACTGTCATTGAGTTTCTGAATCAACTGCGTGGAATTGTTGACAAAAGGCTGTACTTCCTGAGGGATGCTTGCAGGCTTGAGCTGCATTAAAAAATCTGCCGCCTGTGAATAGTTGAGGTTTTTCTGGTTCAGGTATTGACTGAGCTGATCCAAAGGCCGGAACTGTCTGCGGATAATAAAGATGATCAAGGCAATACAGATCAGCAGTGAGAAGACCAAGGGAACCAGTACGGACTGCAGAATCTGCTGTAGTAGCATATCCCTCAAGAACATGCGTTCTGCCGCCACCACCTGAATATCGCCACGACGCAGAACATAACTGCGCCATTCCGTATCACCCTGCTGCCAGGTGCTGAATCCTTCTGGTCGCTGGCTTAAATTTTGGGGGGCACCGCGTGTTTTGGCAATCACCTGATTACCTAACGAGATGTCAGAGCTAAAAAGAGAGACTTCACAGGCAATTAACTGGTTTGCATCATCATTCTTGGCTAATTTTGATAGGGTTGCATCCCCCAGACTATCCAGCGGTAACTGCTGAATCAGCCGGGCAACCATTTGTGCAGATGCCGATAAGCGTTGATCCAGTGTGTCTTGTAAACGCTGTTTCAGGTCAATATACAGCCATGAAAATACCGCACTCCACAACACAATAAACACGGCCAAAAGACTCATGACCAAACGCCATTTCAAGCTGTGACTAAACATGACGTTGCTCAAACGGTTTGAAAATATAGCCCACACCGCGAACGGTCTGAATCAAGTCTGGATGCAGTTTTTGTCTCAGGTGATAAATGTGTACATTCAGGGCATTGCTCTCTATAGCGTCCTGAAAGCCATAGAGCTTGTCAATAAGCTGTTCATTTTTCAGGATCTGGTTGGGGTGACTCATCAGGGTTTCCAGCAGGCTGAATTCACGGCGAGATAAATTCACGGCCTGGTCTTGATAGGTCACAGTCTGGGTATCCCGGTTCAGAACCAGTTCATCAAATTGCAGTGTATTCGAGGCAAAGCCACGGTGGCGCCGGGTGAGGGCATGAATCCGGGCAATCAGCTCCTCCAGTTCAAAGGGTTTGGTCAGATAGTCATCGGCACCGGCATTCAGGGCCTGAACACACTGATCGGTCCGCAGCCGCGCCGTCAATACCAGTACCGGGAGATCAATCTGGTCGCGTCGCCAGCTGTGCAGCAACTCCAGGCCATCCTGATCCGGCAGACCTAAATCCAGCAAACACAAATCGACTGCACTATGCCGGATAAAATAATCCGCAGCACGTGCGTGACTAACATGCTCTACTGAAATATTCAGATAGTTCAGAGCAGCACAAATGCTCTGTGCGATATAGGGGTCATCCTCAACCAATACAATAAACATAGAACATCCTGATCAAACTGCCATTATTTTATAAATGATTTGGGCTGTTAATGTTGCCTTAATTTTAGTTTTTCAATAATGCAGTCCTAACAGGAGGAGAGCAGCTGGATGTTGAAGTGGATATTGGGTGCCGTGATCGGCGTTGGAATCATGACGGGAACTGTACATGCAGACTTTTTACCACCGGATCAGGCATTTCAGTTTCAGGTGGTTTCTACAAGCCAGGATCAGGCAGAGCTTAGCTGGAAAATCGCAGAGGGTTATTACCTGTATCATGACCAGCTTAAAGTGTCTCATCAGCAGACCCCAGTCAAGTTGGCGTTGCCCAAACCCGAAGACAAAGACGATCCCAATTTCGGTTTGACCCAAGTGCATTATGGGCAAGTCAAAACCAATATGAATGTGCAGCCCAACCAGCAGTTTGTAGTGCAATGGCAGGGCTGTGCAGAAAGTGGTTTATGTTATCCGGTACAACGCACCACAGTAACAACTGATGCAGATGGTTTATTTCCAGCGCAAAACTTGAGCAAGCCTCAAAAGCTGCTGGCCAGCACTACACAGCCACAAGTAAACGAAAAAATTCTGACTGCTCAGAAAGATGAGCTCCAAGCTATAGAGCAAACTCCAAGTACAGATCAAGCACTGACCGAAGAAAAGGTAGAGGAAATACAAGTCGCTGCAGTTTCTGAACCTGTGGTGCAGCCTGAGGTGGAATTAACAGAGAAAAATGACCAGCTCATTGCAGACCCTAAAAATCAAACTTCGTCAGCAGGCATGCATAGCCAGTGGAACAATGACCAGTATTTTTTAAGTCTGCTGTCAGAACAAGGTCTGTTAATTAATGCCCTGATTTTTCTCGGGCTTGGCATTCTGCTGGCATTTTTACCATGTTCTTTACCTTTAATTCCAATTTTAACGGGAATTCTGGTTCAGCAGAACCGGGGCTACCGTGCGGCACTAATTGCGCTGGTTTTCGTTTTGGGTATGGCACTGGTCTATGCGGTCATGGGACTTGCTGTGGCACAGCTCGGTTACAGTTTTCAGCGCTGGTTTCAAAGTCCGGTATTCATCAGTATTTTCAGCATTCTGTTTGTTTTGTTCGCACTTAATCTGTTCGGAGCATTTCAGCTGTCCTTACCCCAAGTAATGTTGCAGCGTCTGGATCAATGGCAGCAAAAGCAGAAGGGTGGCACGCTGATTGGTGCCGGTCTTATGGGCATGATCGCCGCACTGATAGTAGGGCCATGTATGAGTGCGCCGTTGGCTGGGGCTTTAATCTATGTGTCTCAGCTCAATCAACCGATACTGGGTGCCAGCTATCTGTTTGTCTTAGGACTTGGGCTGGGCTTGCCGCTATTTATCGCAGCTGTATTTGGGTCCCATCTTTTACCCAAACCTGGCATCTGGATGGATCGCCTGAAGTTTAGTTTTGGTTTTGTCATGCTGGCGCTGGCCTTGTATTTTGCCCGCCCTCTATTGCCCGGCATTTTATACCTGAGCCTTTTGGGTGTGGTACTGATCACCTGTTCAGGCTACTTCTTGTTCAAGATGCTGCCCCATGTGCATCGGTCTGTATCGAAAATAGTCCTGATGCTGCTCAGTGGTTTACTGGTCTATGCAGGAGGTATGAAACTCTATCATGTCTGGAGCCAGGTACAGGTCGCTCATGTGGAATCACGGCTTGAATGGCAGAAGGTCAGCACAGCCGCACAATTGCAACAGATTTTAGCTAAACATCGCGAACAGCCGGTAGTGATTGATGTTTATGCAGACTGGTGTGTGGCCTGTCAACCGATTGAAAAGGAAGTGATTCCACGTAGTGATGTCCAGACGGCTTTACAAAATGTGGTTCGAATCAAATTAGACCTGACCCACTATCATTCAAGTCAGGATGAGCTGCTAAAAGAATGGCAAATTCTCGGTCCACCCACCTTCATATTTTTAAATGCAGCGCATCAGGAACAGCGGGACTTGCGTTTGACTGGAAGCTTTAGCGCGACACATTTGCTAGGCACATTGCAGCAACTGCAAGGGGAGCAACCATGATGATTTCCAGTGATGCACTGCATCTGGGACCTTTGATGTTGCCCTGGACACTCATTATTGTCGCAACTGGCTTGGTGCTGTTATCTGCTGTCTTGTTTGGATTAGCCAGAAAGTATTCATGGTCTAAACAGCTGCTTGGACAAAGTCAGGATTTGCTCTGGAGCAGTTTTTTGCTAGGGATGCTGGGTGCACGTCTTGTTTTTATTCTACTCAATGCCGAGCTGTATTTTGCAGCGCCCATCGACATACTGAAAATCCAGGACAAAGGTTTTCATTTATGGGGCGGGGTGCTGCTTGGTGCTTTGTGGTATGTCATTCGAAACAGACAGCTGCAGACCAGATTTAAAGCCATCTTGTTGATCATCTTTGTACTCTGGATCGGGCTTGGGCTCGCATTCAAATCCAGTCTAAAAACTGAAGCAGCGTTTCCTGATCTAGCCTTTGCTGGACTAGAACAGGAGCGTCTGGGTACAGACAAGGTTTCACTCAGCCAATTTATTGGCCAGCCCACGGTAATTAATTTGTGGGCGAGCTGGTGTCCACCGTGTCATCGCGAAATGCCGGTGTTGGCCAAAGCAGCCCAGCAGCATCCTCAAGTGAATTTTGTCATGCTCAATCAGGGTGAGGAGGTTGAAACTGTAAATGCCTACTTAAAAAAACATCAGTTTCAATTTAAACATGTCCTGCTGGACCCATATGGTGAACTACCCCAGCAGCTGAATAGTTTTGGCCTGCCAACGACGCTGTTTTTTAATGCTCAAGGTCAGCTGGTCGAGCGGCATATGGGGGAACTCAGTCCGGCCATGTTGCAGCAATATTTAAACAGAATTTCAAATCAACCTTAAAAAACGGAAGGACTTAGTATGAACAAAATTTACCAGGTGCTTGGTGCAGGTATGTTCCTGATCATGAGCATGCACACACAGGCAAATATTAAACAGAACATTGAAAAACAGGGTTTTGTGTTTGTAAAACAGATTCCGGCACCGCAAGGAATGACCGGCTGGGTGGGGCATGAAGACCAATACTCCAATACGCTCTTTATCTCCAATGATGACAAATATTATATCAAGGGCGAACTGTTTGATGCGCAAGGGAAAAGCCTGTCCAATGAGCAGATTGAAAAGCATATGAAAAAAGCGGTATTGGACGACGTCTGGAAAACCCTGGAAAAATCGACCTGGATTCAGGATGGCAAGCCGGATGCACTACGGGTGGTTTATGTCTTTTCCGATCCCAATTGTCCATATTGCTATAAATTCTGGCAGGCGGCCCGACCTTGGGTCGAATCAGGCAAGGTACAGCTGCGTCATATTCAGGTCGGTGTGATCCGTGAAGAAAGCCGTGGTCAGGTGGCAACATTGTTAATGTCGAAAGATCCAGCGGCAGTTTTTAACGATATGAACAAGAATAAAGGTAAAAAGCAGCTCAAGAAAATGGAAAAGATTCCTGCCGAAATTGCTGCCAGAATTGATGCCAATCAGGCCTTGATGGGGAAATACGGCTTTTTCTCCACACCGTCGATGGCCTGGAAAAACAGTCAGGGTGAATTTAAATCTACTCAAGGCCTGGCGATGGACGTCAAGGAAATTTTTGAACAATAAGATTTTAACTACATGATAGAAAAAGTAATTTTTACTTAAAACCTCTATACATGATAGGGGAGCAGATTTACATTGGTGGATAGGCTAAGCATGAAGAGCAGATAAGACATGTCAAATTTGGATGATCCACGGGTACTGCTTGCTTTGGAACGAACCGCTCTGGCGTGGAACCGGAGTGGTTTGGCATTAATTGCTTTTGGTTTTGTGATTGAAAAATCCAACCTGCTAGTGCAACTGGTGGACCCAGACACTTATGCACAGAAAATAGCTTATTCACAATGGTTGGGAATTGCGGTGATTGTATTTGGTATGTTGGTAAATTTCGCCTCAATCCTGCAATATCGACGGGGGTTGGCATCACTGCGACCGCCGGAATTTATTGAAGGTTATTACACCCAGTATCCCGTATGGCTAAACCTGTTTACTGCTTTTAGCGGACTGCTTCTGATCATTTCTTTTTGGCTGCACTAGGAAGAGGGTTGGGCGCAATACAGCTCGTACAGCTTTTGCATCAGGCTCAAGACCTTGGGGTCACTCAGACGATAGAAAATCTGTTTACCCTCACGTCGGGTGCCAACCATGTCGGCCTTACGCAGTACAGTCAGCTGTTGTGAAAGTGTAGGTTGATGAATATCGGTAGATTCTTCAATTTCCTGAACATTCATTTCCCCGTCGACCAGGACACATAAGATTTTCAGACGATCAGGATTGGCTAAAACTTTTAGGCATTGGCTGACGAAATCGACCTGTGAAAAATCAATTTTGGCATTTGCAGCAATCATATCCATAAATGTCCTCGAAACCTTTGATGTAGCCCGTGCAGTTTACACAATTTACCATAAAACTGCTTGATTATTATTTTTTATTATATAATATAAAAAAGTATATTGTATAGAGATTGATTCACCATGCATGACTTCCTCATCGCATTTATTGGCGGTTTAATGCTCGGACTTTCAGTGGTCGGCTATCTGTACGTCAATGGCCGTATTGCAGGAATCAGTGGTCTGGTTGGGCAGGTATTAAACCCAAAAACCGTATTTAAAACGCCTGCGATCTGGTTTTTATCAGGCTTGATCATTACACCGTTTATTTATGGTCTGTTTGTACAACCTGAAATTGAATTGAATGCCAGCCCATTGATGATGATTGTGGCAGGTCTGCTGGTAGGCTTTGGGACACGTCTGGGTTCGGGCTGTACCAGTGGTCACGGAATTTGTGGCATTAGTCGGCTGTCTAAGCGTTCTATTGTCGCGACCATGACTTTCATGTTTGCAGGTTTTGTCACCGTTTATATTATCCGTCATATCACAGGAGCATTCTAAAATGAAAAATGTGTTTGCCTTTTTATTTGGTGCCCTGTTCTCTGTGGGTCTGATGGTGTCGGGCATGTCCAATCCTGAAAAAGTACTCGACTTTCTGGATCTGTTTGGTGATTGGGATGCCAGTCTGGCCTTTGTCATGATGGGCGCGATTGCGGTGGCCTTTATTCCTTTCCAGAAAGCGGTACATGCGGCTCAACCGAAAACAGTATTTAATGAGCCTATTGATTTGCCTAAAAATAATCAGATAGATAAGAAACTGATTACGGGTGCGGTTTTATTTGGTACAGGTTGGGGGATTGCGGGCATCTGTCCGGCACCAAGTTTCACCTTGATCGGTTTGGGTCACTATCAAGTGCTCTATTTTATTGTAGCAATGCTGGTGGGTGTATGGATTCACCGTAAATGGTCAGGAGCTTAACTATGCAAGACATTTCAATGGAAAAACAGGTACAACAACCGGTTGTGCAAGATTTCTTTGAAGAAAACACCAATACCTTCAGTTATGTGGTAAGTGATCCTGCAACCGGACATTGTGCCATTATTGACAGTGTCCTGGATTATGATGCGGCCTCGGCCAGCACATCGACTACACATGCAGATCGTATTATTGCCTATGTTAAGGCACAAAATTTAACTGTTGAGTGGATTCTGGAAACCCATGTTCATGCCGATCATCTGACAGCAGCGCAATATCTCAAGGCAGAACTGGGTGGTAAAATTGCCATGAGCCAGAAAATTTCTGTGGTACAGGAAACCTTTGGTGCGATTTATCATCTGGACATGAAACAGTTTAATGCCCTGCAGCCATTTGACTACCTGTTTGAGGATCATGAGCATTTCAAGATTGGTGAACTGGATGCTTATAATATTCCTACGCCAGGGCATACACCGGCCTGTCTCAGCTATGTAATCGGGGATGCGGTATTTGTGGGTGATACCCTGTTTATGCCGGATTACGGTACAGCACGTTGCGATTTCCCGCGTGGTAGTGCATCGACCTTATTCGATTCGGTACAGTCACTGTATCAGCTTCCGCCTGAAACTCGAATGTTCTTGTGTCATGACTATCTGCCTTCAACACGTCATAACTATGTCTGTGAAACAGATATACACACCCAGAAAACCCAGAATATTCATATCCACGAAGGCACCAGTAAAGCAGAGTTTGTCGAAATGCGTCATCAGCGTGATGCTACTTTAAATATGCCAAAACTGATTCTGCCGGCGATTCAGATCAATATGAAAGCAGGGCAGTTCCCTGAGCCTGAAGCCAATGGTGTGTCTTATTTGAAATTGCCATTGAATTATTTTAAGTCTTAAAATCCTCCTTGGCATGTGTGATCATATTGATTGCACATGCTTTTTTTATCTGAATCAGACTGAAGTTAAACTTTAACCAAGATGAGTTCGACTGCTTCGTACGAGCCAGCGAGAAGTAAATTTAGTTATTCAATTAAATTTACTTCATTTTTTTGAACAGCAAATGTTAATACATTTTTTATTTAAGCAGTTTTATCTAGTTTTACTGTTTTAAACAGATCTCCCTGTCCGGATGGGCGCTACATAATAATCTTTCCAGTTCTATCTTTTCATCAAAGAGCTTCTTTGCAGCACAATAGGTTAGTCTTGTATCAAGGTGTTATTTTGGTTTGGTATATTTAAATTATTCTCTTTAATCCCAAAAAATAATATTCGTGAAAGGACTATGTTGCGTTTCAAAAAAATTAACAAAAAAAGTGAAAAGTAGATGAAATGCATTTTACAAGTGAAAAAATTATGTTAATTAATAGGAGGTGATTTTTTAGTCAAAAATCATGATGTTTCAGGAAGGAATATCTTAAGAAGCGTATTAAAAAAATGATTAAACAGGAGTTTCAAAGATGCTTCAGCTTTTAAGAAAACTGTTCTGTCTGCATATTTATGAATATGAGCAAATGCAAGAAATCGGCGAACATAGGGAGTGTCGTAAATGCGGGACAAATAAGGACTAACGTTGTTGCAAGAAAAGTGAGCATAGGCTCACTTTTTTATGTCTGTAATTCGCTAATTTACGTTAAAATTAAAGGGAATTTTAAATGGGTGAACAGCGGAAGATGAGCAAGGATTTCTATGCAGATACTTATATCGTAGATGATAACCTGGCGGATACGCTGCATTGGCTCAGCCTGCATCAAGACAGTTATGACGCATTTAGCTATGATGCAGTCACTCAAGAGCTGGTGGTGCATCATGCCAATGGAACAGATCAAATCCGAGTGGGAGATTATCTGAATGCTCGCTATGGTATTTTAATTACTGCACATAACTTTTCTGCGAGTTCATCAAATTAAATAATTATTAGCTTGCCATGGCATCTGTGGCCAGACTGCGAACACCTGGTTTTGGCTGTTCTGCAACCAGACCTAATTTAGCAAAAAGTTGCTGATCTCTGCCTTGAGCAGTATTAGGGGTCGTCAGCAGTTTTTCACCCGAGAAAATAGAATTTGCACCGGCCATAAATGCCAGAGCCTGATCTGAATCGGTTAAGGATTCGCGGCCCGCAGAAAGGCGAATATAACTTTTTGGCATCAGTAAACGCGCTACGGCAATCGTACGAATCCACTCGATGACATCCAGTTTTTCTACATCTGCCATCGGTGTGCCTTCAATCGGAACCAGCATATTGATTGGCACAGATTCCGGATGCACCGCCAAAGTCGCAAGTTCATACAATAAGCCAATCCGGTCATTACGGCTTTCGCCCAGACCAACGATACCGCCACTACAGACTTTCAGGCCAGCTTGACGCACATGATCCAACGTATCTAGACGATCATCAAAGCTACGTGTGCTGATAATGTGTGAGTAGTATTCACGAGAAGTATCTAGGTTGTGGTTATAATAATCCAGACCTGCATCTTTCAGGCGTTCTGCCTGTGACTCATTTAGCATACCCAGTGTCATGCAGGTTTCCAAACCTAATGCTTTGACTTCACGTACCATTTCCAGCACATAAGGCATATCGCGTTCATGCGGGTTACGCCACGCAGCACCCATACAAAAACGTGAACTGCCAGAAGCCAGAGCCTGTTTAGCTTCCTGGATGACTTTCTCGACTGCAATACGTTTTTCAGCTTCCAGTTTGGAATCATAGTGAGCTGATTGAGAACAGTATTTGCAATCTTCAGGGCATTTACCGGTTTTAATCGAGAGCAGGGTACTGACCTGAACGGTATTTGCAGTGAAATTTTCACGATGAACCTGTTGTGCCTGAAACACTAAATCCATTAAAGGTTGCTGATAAAGTGCTTGTATTTCTTCACGTGACCAATCATTACGTACGACATCACTACTGTTCATCTTTCTGTCCTTGTTCATACTTATTTTGCATGCTTCATCTTAAGTAAAAGCACGGCTATCTTCATTAGCAAAATATGACCTTATAGAAAAAACAAAACCCACACAAGGTGGGCTTTGCATTTTAATGGACAGCTTATTTGTTGCTGTGATTTCCATGAATATCCTGACCATGCAGATCACTACGATGCTGCTTGTTAAATACGCGCTGGTCCTGTTCATGCTGGTTGTTTTTCGGAGAATTAATTGGCCCATGCTGGGGTTGCTGCTGTTGGTGCTTCTGCTGTTCTTCCTGAAGCTGTTCAAGTAGCTCTTGATTTGGATTTTTTGATGACATCATCTTTCCTCCATTTCATTTTGACTATTTGTATTTATGCCATAGTCTGAAATAAGGGTGTGTAAGGCTTTTAAGTGAAACTGTGACGCTAGGTAAAAATGGAAAATTAACTGGATTTTGCCAGTTGTTCTTGAACAGCCCAATCAATATGCACTTGTACAATCTCATCATGATGGGCACGCTGCTGATGGAGTACTTGAACAATTTGTTCATCAAAAGGTGCATTTCCCAGACCGATCGCGATATTACGCATAAAGCTTTGATAACCGGTACGGCGCATCGGGCTACCTTCAGTCGAACTTAAAAAGGTCGCTTCATCCCATTGCCATAAGTCCAGTAAACTGACCTGATCCAGTCCGTGCCGCGGATGAAAATCCTCTACCGAGGTGACTTGGGCAAAACTGTTCCAAGGGCAAATCAGCTGGCAATCGTCACAGCCAAAAACACGGTTACCAATCCCGCGTCGCAAATCTTCTGGAATAACGCCTTTATATTCGATAGTCAGATAGGCAATACAGCGGCGAGCATCCAGCATATAAGGCTCGACAATTGCCTGAGTCGGACAGATGTCGATACATGCAGTACAGGAACCACAATGTTTACTGGCAGGCGCATCAAAAGGGAGTTCGAGTGAAGTAAACAGTTCGCCCAGCACAAAGAATGAGCCGGATGTTTTATGAATCAGAAGGGTGTGTTTACCTGTCCAGCCCATACCGGCACTTTCAGCCAGAGATTTTTCAAAGATAGGGGCTGAGTCCGCAAAAGGACGTGATTCAAAATCTCCTACTTTTTCCCGGATTTTTGAAGCCAAGGTCTTTAGGCGTCCACGCATGGTCTTATGATAATCCCTGCCACGGGCATAACGGGCAATAATAGCGGAGTTCGGAGCATAAGGGATATACCTGGATTCCGGTTTATCAACCAGATAATCCATGCGCACACAGATAATGCTGCGTGTGCCGGGAACCAGTAAAGCGGGATTGGCGCGTTTTTCCAGATTGTCTTCCAGAAATTTCATGTCACCATGATATCCGCGATCCAGATATTCCTGTAAGCGGGCTAATTCTGCTTGAGCATCCGGTTTGGCAATGACACAATCAGTAAAACCCAATTCTAAAGCCTGTGCTTTAATCCAGGCCTTTAACTCAGCTGGATCTTGTTGATAGAACTGAATTTGCGCGTGAGAATCGGGAGTTGTCATAAACCAAAGACAGGAAATTAGAAATGCAGCAACAAGTTTACCATAGCCTCGTTTATCATAGCCAAAGTATTCAAGCCTGGGAAAAGCGCTGGTTTCAGCAGCAAAATAGCTCCTATGGTTTAATGCAACAAATGGCTTGGGCAATCAGCCAGCAACTGGGCACTTTATTTTTCAGGGAAAAAATTAAAAAAATCGCTGTCTGCTGCGGTCAAGGCAATAATGCCGGCGATGGTTATCTGGTGGCTAAATATTTAAAACAGGCTGGTTTTCAAGTTGAAATTTATGCGGCTGAACCGGGCAGTTCCAAAGATCTGGCAACAGCTGTACAGGAAGCCAAACAAGCCGGTTTGCAGCCTTATTCGCAGTTTGACTTTCAAACCGAATATGAAGCCTATGTCGATGCTTTATTCGGCATTGGTCTGAACCGTCAGCTGGATTCAAATTGGCAAGACATTATTCATGGTATTAACCGGCAAAATGGATTAAAAATCTCGATCGATATTCCGAGTGGATTGGGTGCCAATACCGGCCAGCCTTTGCCTGTTGCGATTAAAGCTGACTACACTTTTACGGGTTTAGGGCTCAAGGCCGGACTGTTCACCGGTCAGGGCAAAGAATATGCGGGCAAGATCGAACTGATTTCTGCAATTCCCGCAGATACTGAGCTTCAACCGATTGCCCAGCTTGCATCACATCAGATCCAATTACCCAAACGCCAAGCTTTTGGTCATAAAGGCAGTTATGGTCATGTGTTGGTAATTGGTGGACATGCCAATATGGGAGGGGCTGTGATTATGGCTGCCGAAGCAGCATTTGCTGCAGGAGCGGGAAAAGTCACCATTGCTTGTGATACAAAACACCATACAGCGATTTTGTCGCGTGCGCCGAATATCATGCTACGTGATATTAATGCTCTCACTGTCGAGCAGCGCATAGCGTTGATTCAGCAGGTTGATGCAGTCTGTTTCGGGATGGGCTTGGGGCGTGATGAATGGGCAAAAGAGCAATATCAGGCATGGTTTGATTTAATTCAAAATTCAGACCTGGAAATTGTCTTGGATGCAGATGCACTGTGGTTTTTAGCCAGACAGCCCCAAATATTGAACTCCAAAACCTATGCTACACCGCATTCCGGGGAAGCCGCTACGCTACTGCAGAAAGGTACTCAAGAAATAGAATCAGACCGGGTTGCAGCTATTCATGCCCTACAACAAAAATATCAGGGACAGTGGCTGCTAAAAGGTTCAGGCAGTCTGATTCTGGAAGAAAAACTTTATATATGCACAGCTGGAAATGCCGGTATGGGGACGGGCGGAATGGGAGATGTGCTGGCTGGAATGATTGCCAGTCTAAAGGCACAATTTAAACAAAAAATTCATTTGCATGAAATTGTGACACTGCATGCACTTGCCGGTGATGAACTGGCCAAAAATGGCGAACGTGGCTTGCAGGCACAGGATATGAAACATGCGATTTATCAGGTCGTGAATCGCTAAGGAGAATAATGTGCCAGTCATCAAATTGAGTATTTCAGGCCAGGTACAAGGAGTTGGGTATCGTTACTGGTTTGCCGAGCAGGCTCAGGCACTTGGACCGAAAGGATATGTGAAGAACTTGAGCACAGGTGAGGTGGAGGCTGTTATTGCTGGAACAGACTCCCAGCTTCAGGAAATGATTGTACGAAGTTGGCAAGGACCTGCTCGTGCCAACGTACAAGCGGTTATTCAAGAGCATCTGGAATCTGACCTAGATGCTCAAGACTTTAGAATATTGCATTAAATCTTATCGACGACGGCTACTGACGCGACTCCGGCCGCGTGCCATACCGCCTAGAGCATTCAATACCGCCATTTTACTCATACTGCCTGAAGCATGAGCATGACAAATGGCAGCAGCTAAGGCATCGGCAGCATCCTGCTGGGGCTTGATGCTGAGTTTTAGAATATTCATCACCATCATCTGTACTTGTTCTTTATCGGCGGCACCATAACCCACCACCGACTGCTTGATCTGGCGCGCGGTATATTCAGCGACTTTCAAATCCAGATTGACCAGTGCAGCAACTGCAGCACCACGCGCCTGCCCAAGTTTTAGGGCAGAATCCGGATTTTGTGCCATAAAAACCTGTTCGACTGCGGCTTCGGTCGGACCATAAAATTTTACAATGCGCTCCACGCCAGCAAAGATCCGTTTTAAACGTTCAGGCATTTCCGCCGTTTCTGTTCTAATGGTACCGGCATCGACAAAAGTCAGTTTGGAGCCGTCTTTTTCGATAATCCCGTAACCAGTTAAACGAGAACCGGGGTCAATCCCAATAATTAATGACATGCCTGCACTTTAAAAATAGAATAATGCCCATATTGTTACATAAGCGTATCAAAAAAGCTTGATCCTGATGAAGCTGTTGATTTCCCCATCCTATTATTTATTTTACTGAGATTAGATTAATTTTCATGAAATTATTTCTTATTATCCTTGCAGGTGTAATCCTAGAAGTACTGGTCTGGATTGGCGTGGGTGACCTCGTCGGGAGCATGTGGTACGTATTTTTCTGGTTTATAGCCGCATTCTTTATTGGTATGAATCTGATCCGTAAATATTCGGCCGGTGTCATGCCTCAGATGCAGCAAATGCAGATGGGACAGATGAGTGCAGATCCTGCACTAACAGGAAATTTACCTAAAATTCTGGCAGGTTTCTTTTTGCTTATTCCTGGATTGATTACTGACGTATTGGCAGTCTTGATGCTTATTCCGGCAGTTCAGCAGGTCTTTAAAGCCGCAATAATGAAAGCGATGATGAAGCGTCAGCAACTCATGATGGAAAAAATGATGGGGGGCATGATGGGTGATATGGGTGGTACACAAGGCCAAAATCCATTTGCCGAGATGATGCGTCAAATGCAGGATATGCAAAAGCAGCAGTCAGGCCACGGTGATTCAACGATCATTGATGGTGAAGCACGTGAAGTGACACCTGATGCCAAAAAAATTGAAATGAAAGATGTGAATCCTAAATAAGTATTCTATTTGAAGCTTGAACCGAATCATTTGATTCGGTTTTTTATTACCAGAATAAATAATGCGAATATTCACGCAAAAGTTATAATGCACTGTTTTCAGAATTCTTTTATGGAACCCATGTCACTGCTTCTAACCATTTGTGCCTTACAT
Source organism: Acinetobacter sp. SFD (assembly GCF_001647575.1). NCBI lineage: Bacteria > Pseudomonadati > Pseudomonadota > Gammaproteobacteria > Moraxellales > Moraxellaceae > Acinetobacter > Acinetobacter sp. SFD. The sequence goes on along the minus strand of NZ_LSZJ01000006.1, from coordinate 2,337 downwards.
TTTGTGGCACAGTTAAGTCCCGGCCCCGATATTCTTTTGATTGCCAAAAGCGCGGCATCTACCATACGCAAGAATGCCCTGAAAGTTATCGCAGGAATCTCTGCCGGAATTGTGGTGTGGGTCATCCTGACATTGGCTGGATTCACTGTATTGATTGATCAGTTTCCATGGATTCAACAGGTATTGATGGTGCTCGGTGGTGTGTTCCTGGCGAGGATGGGCTGGGCCATGCTAAAGGGAGGCTTGCACAGCTTTAAAAATAGATATCAACCCGATGATAATGTAAATGAGCAAGTGCAAGTTAAAAACTATTTTATGCTGGGCTTATGGACCAATCTTTCTAATCCTAAAACACTGATCTATTTTAGTAGCGTATTTTCACTCGCCTTGAGTTCATCTGCTTCAGGTTATTTAAAAACACAGTTGGCTGTGATTATTCCCTTGCAGACCTTTATTACGTTCGCTTTATTGATGATGCTGATTTCCCAACCAAAAATTAAAGCGTTGTACCAACGTTCAGGTAGTTATATTGATGTGATTTCAGGCGGACTCTTTCTGCTGTTTGCATTTTGGTTGTGGTATGACGCACTTATTCTGATGAATTAATTTGTGCATCTTCATCCAAGGCTGTAGTCATAGATGAGACATGTATAGGAGATGCTGCATTATCCTGGCTTTTAAGCGCCGTTTGATAGCGATTAGGCTTTAAAGTGGTTTCAGTATTTTCAGAACCTTGATAGCTGCGGCTACGGTTGGCGCGCTCACGCAATCCACCTTTTTTAATTAGCTGAATCATGACCTGTCTCTCATTTGAATCTATGGTTATTGTAAATCAAATCGAGGTCTTATGAGGTGGTTTTTCTGCAGCACGATTCGGATGACTCAAGTATCATAAAAGACCTGTTTAGGATGAACAGGTCTTGCTGCGGGGTGAATAAAATTAACGAAGCCTTTTATCTTCTTCTTTTAAAACATCCAATAGCGAGTGTTGTGCCGGCACTTCTTGTTGCGACTGCACATACAAATGCACCACTTTAAATACGATAGCTGTAACGAGACAGGCGATTAGACATAAAATCCAGAAACCAAAAGGGCTGCGAATATGGTGTGAACCACAATCGTTACAAACCTTTTGAGTGGATTCAACCACTTTGTCACAGCATGCACAATGATACTGGTAACGTAGCATGATGATCTCCTTGAATTCACAGCATTCGAGTGAATAATTTATTTTTTTTAATGTACATCAGCATGTTTTTTACACATCAGATTCTAAATCAATGCATGAACCATGCCTATGGGGTTTAACAAAAAGGTTACTAAAGCATTTTTTGCATAAAAACCATTTCATTTAAAACAATCAATATCAGGATTGCGGCAACGCAGGCAGGAAAGATTATCTTAGCGGCCCAAGATATTCTAAAAATTTTTAAGTATTTGATTTAACCAATGAATTATAATTATTAACGAGGGAGTTAGTGGGAAATTTATGTATAAAAATTGGGTAAATATTTAAATAATTTTGATAATTTATGTTCTGTAACCAGAAATACTCCAATAAAGAGCCAAAGCATGAAAAAAACAACAGTGCTACTTGTAAGTTTAAGGGGATGGGCAGTGTTTCGCGCAAACTGAGGCGGAAAAGCAAGCTGTCACGTAGTTTCAGCAAGATTTTAACGTAGCTGCATATGAAACGTTGTTTCAATGCTTTTTGAATTTTAGACCTGAATAATAAAAAAGCAGTGACCATCTTAAATAATGTATCTGCCATCCATGCAGAAATGGGCAACATTGAGCAGTTAGCCGTCGAACTCCTAAAATAAAAATTATACTTAAAAACAAAAAAGCCAGTCATGATGACTGGCTTTTCTATCGTTAAGATTACTGTCCTGAACGGATGATGTAATCAAATGCAGAGAGCGAGGCTTTTGCCCCTTCACCGGTGGCAATGATGATCTGCTTGTAAGGTACAGTGGTACAGTCACCTGCAGCAAACACACCTTTCACATTGGTTTCGTTGCGCTCGTTAATCACAATCTCGCCACGACTGCTCAGCTCAACCGGAGTCTCTTTCAGGAAGTCGGTGTTAGGCAACAGGCCGATCTGTACGAAGATCCCCGCCAGCTCAACCACATGTTCTGCATCAGTCGCACGGTCTTTGTATTTCAGACCAGTCACCTGTGAACCGTCACCCAGCACTTCAGTCGACAGGGCATTCTTGATGACTGTGGTATTCGGCAAGCTGTTCAGCTTGTCCTGCAGTACCTGATCGGCACGCAGCTTGGTATCAAATTCCACCAGCGTTACATGTTCTACAATACCGGCCAGGTCGATCGC
>NZ_LSZJ01000005.1:0-44173 GCF_001647575.1 Acinetobacter sp. SFD | reverse complement strand
TCCTGTACTTGACTTGGAAATGTCCATATAGGACATTTCTATTTGGTTATTAGGTAGGACATTTCTACTTGGGAATAACAGCATTTTTAAATAATGTTATTTATCAAATATTTAACTCAATAAATCCAAAACCCAAAAGATCAAAAAACATACGTTTTAATAACTAGTGTGTTTTTTGATCAACTTTGTAATGTTTCGCCAATAAAATTGATTGTTTTTTGATCAAATCGAGGATTTTTTCAATGTTCCCGGTCTTCCCAGGGCAAAAACTATCCCCAATTTCTGGGGATAACATTTAGACATATATTATGCATATCTTAGTAAAAATTAATCTCGACCTTTGCATCTATTTATTCATTATATTTTTAAACTATTTAATGAGCAATTTTAAACATCAAGGTAAATTACCTCATTAGCTTCTTCTGCCTTCCCCCAATGACTTGAAGAAAGACAGAACCTGATTTTTAAGCACTATGCCTTAAACCTTCAAGTCGCAGTGAGTCAGTCATATTTAACAACATCTGTTCGGTTTTAGCCCAACCCAGACATCCATCAGTGATTGATTGACCATAAGTCATTTGCTCAGAAATTTTCTGATTTCCATCGACCAGATGACTTTCAAGCATTACACCGCGAACCTTGGTGTGTAAACGTTCTACCAGGATCTGTTTCAGCACTTCAGGTTGTAGCATCGGATTTTTTGAGCAGTTGCCATGACTACAGTCAATCACTAGTGCCGGCAATTCCATCTGATGTTTTGCCTGTATTTTCTCGATTTCAGCCAGCTGGTAATTAGGTCCACTATTTGAACCACGTAAAATTAAATGCGCTTTAGGATTACCTTGAGAATGTAAAATACATGGCAAACCGGACTGGCTCATACCCAGGAATTGATGAGGATGAGAGGCAGACTGAATAGCATCTAGGGCAATCTGGATCGAACCATCAGTACCATTTTTGAAACCAATGCTATATGGCATATGACTTGAGATTTCACGGTGAATTTGTGATTCGCTGGTACGTGCTCCAATCGCACCCCAAGCCAGTAGATCATCGAAATAAGCGGTTGCCATCGGGCTGAGAATTTCCGAAGCGATTGGCAGACCCATTTCAATAATTTTAAGATATAAGTCACGGGATTTTTCCAGACCCAATTGCATATTGGATGAACCATCCAGATTCGGATCGTAAAGGAAACCTTTCCAACCTACCGTAGTCCGCGGTTTTTCAATATAAGCACGCATGACCAGAAAAATCTGATCAGAAACCTGAGTTTGTAGCTGTTTTAATTTTTCTGCATATTCTAGCGCGGAAGCTTCATCATGAATGGAACATGGACCTGTAATCACCATTAATCGATGATCTCTGCCTTCTAATATATTTTGAACAGTTTGACGATGTTCAGCGACCTGGCTAGCCAATTGCGGAGACAGTGGCAATTGCTGCTTAAGTTGCTGGGGTAAAGTTAAAATGCTTTCAGCATGATGTTGTTGTGATGTATTTGGGGTATTCATGACTTTAATCCTGGGACTGAAAAGCAGTCCAAACTTTTATTTGAGCGTTATGGGTCTAATCGAAACTGTCTTGAGGGTCATTAGCTGACTAAAATAAGACCAATAAAAGCTATTAAAGTATGAATAGTTAAATGTTGTCATGATTGTCTCCAAAATATTCTTAAAAATTAAAGGCATAAAAAAACCTGATCAGGGTTGCCGATCAGGTATAAACTGGTGGGCAACCATTTCATTGCCCAAACGCATTCAGGCAATTATCTAAACTGCCAGAAATAAAAATATGCGTTTGAAATGAGAGGTTGCGTTAACATATTATGTCTTTCATAAAATATGAATCTGAAATTAAAATACGCGCTCTAGGATCATTTGACAAGTATTAAATATAAAAAAATATTTATTAACTTTTCTACTTTTTTTTATGATTTTATCACACAGTTAAAGATATCAATAAAAATGGCAAAACCCACAGAAATGTAGATTTTGCCAACAGTACTTCACTTCATTTTCATGAAGATGAATAATTAACGTGAAACACGATTCCAGGCATCACGTACTGCAAATTTCGCCTGTTCCCAGTTTAAACGAGATTCGCCTTTCATTTGTTCCCATTTTAATTTCAGATCTGGTTCTGCATCTTCAAAACGGGTGTGGGCATCATAGCTGCCACGGTTTTCATAACCTACGCGGTAAGCAGTATCGTAATCGCGGTCATAATCCAGATCGCTGTATGTGGTACGGGCATCTGAATAGTATGGGGTATTTACAGAATTATCACGCCAGTAAGCCTGTTCTTCGGTTGGATTTACTGCTTCGCCTATACCTTTACCGGCCAGACCACCGACCACAGCACCGACAACACCACCTACAGCAGCACCAACAGGACCACCTGCTGCACCAACTGCTACGCCTGCGGCTGCACCGCCTGCAGCACCCAAACCTGTTCCTACAGGATGTGCACCAGGTTCACCAGTAATCGGATCTGCATTTAAATCGTCGCGGACATCTTTTGGAGAGTTCTTAATAACATCACGATCAAAATTATCATTCGACATAAAACTTATCCTTATTTTTTAAAATGGTTTCAATCACGTATGTTGATACGTTCTATTTAATATAAACATCTGGAATGTAATGACCTTAGTTTGCTTGTGTTCTTTGGGTGAGTCTGTGTGATGCTTTAATGCACTAATGTATCCTGAATCAAGTGAAATCCGCATAAAAAAGACCGGTTTAATACCGGTCTTTTTCTCTCTTAAGCCTACGATAATCATTTATTCAAAATGAATGACCGTACGGATTGATTTACCTTCATGCATCAGGTCAAAAGCTTCATTGATCTGATCTAATGGCATGGTATGAGTTACAAAAGGTTCAAGCTGAATTTCACCTTTCATTGACTGCTCTACCATTCCTGGTAATTGTGAACGGCCTTTCACGCCACCAAAAGCGGTACCCATCCATTTACGCCCTGTGACTAACTGGAATGGGCGGGTTGAAATTTCTTTACCTGCACCGGCTACGCCAATAATCACCGACTGGCCCCAGCCACGGTGCGCGCATTCCAGTGCTGAACGCATGACATCAACATTACCGATACATTCGAATGAATGGTCTACACCCCAACCGGTCATTTCCACAATAACCTGCTGGATTGGTTGATCATAGTCTTTTGGATTAAGGAAATCTGTCGCACCAAACTGTTTCGCCAGTTCAAACTTATCTGGATTGGTATCTACCACAATAATACGGCCTGCTTTTGCCTGGCGGGCGCCCTGTACCACAGCAAGACCAATACCACCTAAACCAAATACTGCAACACTATCACCTTCCTGTACTTTGGCAGTGTTATGGACAGCACCAATGCCTGTCGTCACGCCACAGCCCAGCAGGCAGACATGCTCATGGTTAGCTTCAGGATTAATTTTTGCCAAGGATACTTCAGCAACTACGGTATATTCAGAGAATGTTGAACAGCCCATGTAATGGTAAATTGGCTCGCCGTTATAAGAAAAACGTGTAGTTCCATCTGGCATGACACCTTTACCTTGGGTCGCCCGTACAGCGACACACAGGTTGGTTTTTCCAGATTTACAGAACAAGCACTCACCACATTCAGCAGTATAAAGTGGAATTACGTGATCACCTGGTTTCAGACTGGTGACCCCTTCACCCACTTCAACCACTACACCTGCACCTTCATGACCCAGGATTGCAGGAAACACACCCTCAGGATCTTCACCAGACAAGGTAAATGCATCGGTATGACACACACCTGTATGGCTAATTTTCACCAGTACTTCACCTGCTTTTGGTGGAGCAACATCCACCTCAACAATCTCTAAGGGTTGGCCCGGACCAAACGCAACCGCTGCACGTGATTTCATGTAAAACTATCCTTTTTTTGCTGGTTTACAGATGACTAACAGTAACCTCTTTCTATTCGGAGATTCAACTATTAACATCGGGAGTTAAGGAATAAAAAATCCTATAATCAATGGAAGATCAATGACTAAACCTTCACCGTTTATCTGTTTAAGTGTTTTTACTTTAACCCTCATGATTTCTGGCTGCGAACTGGCTCCCAACACTGCCAAAGATGCAGAAATTACTCCAGCCCAACCCGCGCAATGGATAGAGGGTCAATTTTCAAAACAGCAGATTCATGAAGGGAAAACTGCTTTTTTACCCTTATATGACGGCTTTATAAGCATGGCGGCACGCCTGTACCTGATTAATAAGGCCCATCACCATCTTGATCTGCAATATTATATCTGGAAAGATGATTATATCGGTAACATGATGTTGGCCCAACTGTTAAAAGCTGCGGAGCGTGGAGTCAAGGTACGGTTACAGATTGATGATCAGAATGGTACGCAGCTAGATGACAAATTGCTGGCCCTGAGCCAGCATCCAAATATTCAGGTAAAGCTTTTTAATCCCTATAAATTTCGTAAATTACGTGCACTTGATTATGGTTTCCGGATGAAACAGGTTAATCATCGCATGCATAATAAACTGATCATTGCTGATGGGACTGCAGCAGTGACTGGTGGTCGTAATATCAGCAGTGAATACTTTGATGCCAGTGAAGACTTCCAGTTTACCGATGTCGATATCTTTTTTACAGGTCAAAGTGTAAATGCTGCGAATCAGACCTTTATCAAGTTTTGGAATGATGATCTTAGTTATAATCTTCAGCAGGTGCTAAATGATGCAGGCAATCCTGAAATGCTCAAAAAACTCAAAACTGAGTTTGCGCACGAAGATGTTGATGAAACTGAATTAAAACGCCGGGTCGGAATAGCCGAGAAACAAGTCGAACAGCAATTGAAAAAACAGCCCATTCAGTGGGCACCTGCTTATTTCGTTGCGGATACTCCCGCTAAAGCACGTCCCCATGCAAAAAATGGCGATTATATTTATACCCATATGCTCGAACTCATGGGTGAGCCCAAAAAACATCTGGAACTGGTGTCTTCATATTTTATTCCAACACAAGAAGGCACCGACTATTTAACTCATCGTGCTCAACAGGGCGTCAAAATCAGAATCCTGACCAACTCTTTTCAGGCCAATGATGTGGCTCTGGTATATGCCTATTATCAACAATATCGTCAGCAGTTACTGCAAAACGGCATCGAACTCTGGGAATTTAAACCTTATATTGTCCGGCCTGAACGTACCTGGTATGAAGTCATGACTGGAAATATTATTCCGGCAAAGAATAAAAATAGCTCAAGCTTGCATGCCAAATTCTTTGATCTGGATGGCATGGTATTTATTGGCTCCTTCAATTTTGATCCTCGTTCAGCTTTTTTGAATACTGAAGTCGGCCTCGTGATCCAGTCTGAAGATTTCCAGAAGGAAATTACTTACGCGATGGATCAGTATTTGCCACGTATCGCTTATCAGCTCAAGCTGAATGAAAAAAATGAAATCATTTGGCTGGAATATCAAAAAGATGGTCGTATCATTCAACATTTACATGATCCAGACACTACAAAATTCCAGCGCTTCATGATGAATCTTGTGACCAAATTTCCAGGTGAATGGTTAATGTAATGACAAACACATTACAATCTAATGACACAAATTATTTTAATGATTAAAAATCATAAATGAAAATTCATTTTTTGAGTAATCACCTTCTTCTCATTTCAATCTATTCCCTGTGGGAGGAGAGATTTTCAACATTAATTAAATTCTTATACTTATATTTATTAGTTTTTTTCTTATACATTAATCAGCTCAATCACGACAAAGCTTTTACCTCCTCTCTCGATTGCTTTAAAATTACACTTTTACAATCTTTTGCGATTATTCGCCTTCACTCCCATGCAATTTTTTGATTTAAGTCGCCAGTTTAAGCTTAGTGACATTCTGACGCCTGTTAAAACTCTCCATGATTTATCCCAGCAAGAGTGGTATCTGGCCAAGATTCGGGTTGAACATGACTGTCTGTCTGAATCCGATACGGTCGAGGGTCAGGTAGTTTTAAAATCGAATGAAAATATCCAGCTCGAACTGGAATGGCTGATTCAGGATAATGGCTATGAGTTACAGGTTTTATTTAAAGGTATAGAAACTGAGGCTACTGATGAGGCCGGCATTATATTAAAAGGTGCTCAACTGGTCGATGAACAGCAGCAAGTACTCTCTACCCAAGCGTTGAGCTTATGGATTGATGGTACTCTTTTGCCGATGTTGCCTGAGATCCGTCATGAAATTAAAGCACGTTTAAATTTGTGGGATTATGTCGAATACGATGGCTAATCGCCGCATTTTGCATTTTTTAAAGAGCCCATGTGGCTCTTTTTTATAATCTGAATGACGTTTTAGATTGATCAAACTGCCGTAGTTTTAGTTTTTTCAGGCAATGCCAAGCTAAATAAGTTGTTATAAAATTTATAAAAAATAAAAAAGAGAATCACGACATGATTTCTGAGAGTGAATGGCAACAGATTCGCCAAGTGGTCGCTGATGCACAACGGGCTGCCATGCATTGCTCTATTGCAACGGTCAACTCTAAAGGTTTGCCTAGCATTACTCCGATCGGAACTATATTTCTCAACAAAAAGACCAGTACGGGTTTCTTTTTTGATACTTATTCCACTACTTTTTCTGAAAATTTACAGCATCAGCCGATGGCCTGCATACAGGCTGTGAACAGTAGCAAACTGTTTTGGTTTCATTCGTTGCTTAAAGGTAAATTTAAGCGTTATCCAGGAGTACGCTTATATGCAGAAATTGGGCCTTTACGTCCGGCCTCACCTGAGGAAATACAGCAGGTGGAGTCGCGTATTCGAACTTTAAAATGGACCAAAGGTAGCCAGTTAATCTGGTCCAGCTTTCATCATGTCCGGGAGATTAAAATTAATAGCCATCGCTGGGTTGAATATCCAAATATGAATAAATAAAGCCAATAACTTACAAATAGTAAGTTTATGTCTTGTCTGTAGCCTAAAACCTCTTTAACCATTTTATCTGATTATTGGATTAAATATTAAACTAGACCCACATGTTCAAACATCAATCGGTAACTTTCGGCTTTTTTCTCTAGAGAAACCGGATATGCTCGAGAAGATGAAGGCATGCGATATAAATACAGATCACGTCCGACAAAATGGGCCTCGCTAGGCTGACCAATACTCGGCTTTAAAGTCCCTTCAGGCATAGACAGCATCATGGTGTCTGTGGCCTTGTCGCCTGTGGTCATAATATGATTGCACTGCGGCATTTGGCTGAGTAGTTGCTCAATATTGGTAGGTACTACAATTTCCAAAAATTTGTCTGAAGCATTGCCCTTTAAACGCCGGATCTGATAGCCACTATCAAAAATCGCAATCCCCGTTTCTGTTAAAAACTCCCGGATCAATTGTTCCTGAAATTTTTTATTGGGTAGATCTAAAAAGTAATCTTTATTTTCAAAGAAAATCAGTCCAAAAATCCGCCACATATCATTTTGATAGTTTGGATAATAAAAGTTCATTTTCCAGCGTGTGGCAGGTGGCGGAAAACTACCCAACATCAGTAATTTGGCATTGGGCGGTAAAAATGGCGGTAGCGGATGCGTTTCAATATCAGACATAGAATTAACTAAATTGAGAGATTTCAACTATTTTAGAAGGTCTTCCGAATCTTGCCAGCTACTTCTTGTCCCCAAAGTGTATAAACTTCCTTACTCGGATGAAAACCATCTGCAGCCATTTGTAAATTCATGGCACGATACTTCTCAATATCGTATTCAATCCATTGCATATTCACTTGCTGATTCACAAAATTTTCTAGTTGCTGGTTCATCTGTTTAGCATACTGGCCAAATAGCCAGGCTAAAGGATTCGGTAGCGCCGGAAACATATTCATTGGCGGCACACCGGCAGCAATGATCAGTTTCGGACTAAATTTTTGCTGAATTTTACTATAAAGCTGTTCCTGTTTCTGAATCCAAACCTCGACAGGTATCAGTTTGGTCACATCATTGACGCCAACCGACGTGACGATTACATCATAGTGCTGGACTTCTATTTGGTCCAAAGCATGAATTACTTTTGAGCTGGTATCGCCTGTTTTGGCCTGTAATTTCCAGTCAATTTCAAAGTCATCTTTCAGTTCATGCAGAATTGCACCCAGTAATGCGTCATCCTGATGTTCTACTCCTACACCTGCTGCTGCCGAATCCCCTAAAATCAGCAGAGACAGTTTGTTGCCGGTTCCGGTTTGACCTTCACGTGCACCTTCAGGTTCCGGCAGTCTTAGGGTATTTTTCTTGATACGATTACCCTGAATGACAAGTGCAGGAATCAAGGCAATGGTGGCGGCTTTCAGCAACATAGCGGGCTAATTTATATAGGGATATACTTAATTTTACCTGAGTTTATTCTTTTGAACTATTTCCTCAACAGTCATTTTAAATGAATGTTCATCTAAATTTAACTAAGATAGGATTCTTGCAAAATACAGGCTTATACATCTTGCCATTGGGTAAAACATCAAGGATAAATATAAAAAAATCCCGCTTAAAAACGGGATTTCTTATGGAAATTAAAGCTTAGATTTTATAGTCATTCCAGCGATTCATACGCTTAAAAGTTCCCACATCATTAAAACGCACGCCCACTTCTTTCATTACTTTATGCGCCGTTTTGGACGTCAGTTGACGGATATAAAATGGCTCTTTGACCACAAAATGATGAATCGCATGGGTCGAACCAAAATTACAGCAGAATAACTGGAACGGAACCATCCACCATGGATTGAGCACTTGGGTTTGTTTGATCACATCACGTGGATCAATATCGCCATAGTAATGCATATTTGAGCTGACAAACTGCAAGCTAAAAGAACGGATAAAGTTCGGAATCACCCAGATGACTGCCAGCAGATTTACAATCGGCATCGCGTCGACAATGCCTTGCGACCAGAGCATCTCATAACCGAATAGCGGTGAAACTGCATTTAAACCATGAAAGACCACAAACAGGTAGCACAATCCATAGTAAATAATGCTGAGAGGTAAAAAGCCAAATAGCTGAGAAATCATGGCAATTTTACGTTCTTTTTCAGGCTGTTTTTCCAGAAAAAGATGAATCATTTTAATCATCTGAAATGGACGCAGATACACTGACATCAACTGGTCACTAATCACCAGAATTCGGCGAATGCCCCAAGGCATACCATTACTGATGCCACGTTCTTCCAGGTCATGTTCAGTGCCTGAATATTTATGATGATGCAAATGTAAACGACGACGTGCCCACGGACTGATGGTGTTTGGACGTGCCAACCAGACCAGTGCCAGCATCAGATGATGTGCCCAAGGTGTTTTTTTGAAATACATATAATGAATCAGGTCATGTTCCAATTCATGGGTCAATGACGCAAAAATCGCAATCAAGGGAATGGTAAACCATGCTGAGAAATAACCTGTTCCATATGCTACCGCGCATGCAATCATGCCTGCCCAGGCAAAGCCTAAAATACTCGCACCTATAAAGTTCTGATGTTTGAGTATGGGATAACGAGCACGCACCTCTTCCCCGGCCTGGGTAACGATACTTCTGACCTTGGAGATTCGCTGCTGGTCAGTCATATCCGCAGATGTAGACATATGGACAACCTTTAATTTCTGAACGGTTGTACATTAAAGGAAATTCTAAAAAAGAGAAGTTATCTTTCCACTTTTAGAGTGAGTATGTCTAAGTTTTGGACAGTTTGGAAAAGTTCTTAAAATTGGCGAAAATTAGGAAAAGTAAAAGATGGTCTTTCTCATGAAACGAAAATTTAAAAGTAATTGATTTAATTGCAAATTCATCAATAAAATAAAAATATAATTTTTGATAATTTAAAACTTTATTTTAATAATCAATATATTAGGATTTATAAGATTTCGCTTTTTTGTAAATTCAAGCTATACATTTTTTAGAAAAAAATACTGATTCAGAAATTTTTCTCAGTTTGTCATAAAAAATAAAAAGAGAAGCGCTCTAGCTTCTCTTTTTATAGATCTAAGAGCGCTTTTAACCTAACTTGTTCACCAGTTTAAGTGGTAATACTTTCATGGCTAGACCGAGTGGCAACCAAGGCCATTTCGGCACATAAGCCTTAACTGGTGCTTTTTCAATTTCTGCTGCCAATAAACGCGAACCAGTTTTTTCATCTACTTCAAAAGGTAGCTTTTTTGCCCCTTCATTAATTTCAGTACGAATATATCCTGGGAAAATGGTGGTCACTTTTATTGGCGTATCGATCAATTCAGCTCGAATGCCTTCCGCTAAATGAGCCACGCCGGCCTTACTTGCACCATAAGCCGTTAAATGTTTTGGCATACCGCGCATTGCACTCATAGATGAAATCATCACCAGATGGCCAGAGTTTTGTGCACGGAAGATTTCAACTGCAGCTTCACATTGTGCTAATGCCGAAATAAAGTTGGTTTCAACCGTGGCTTTATTGATAGCAAAATTACCTTTACCAATCCGGCGGCCCTCACCGACACCAGCATTCACAATAACTCGGTCAATGGTGCCAAAGTCTTCTTTAAAAGCACGAAACACTTCAAACACTTGATCGTAATCGGTGACATCTAGTGTTTTGGCAATGACTTTGATGCCATATTGGCTTTCCAGTTCCTGCTTTAAGATTTCCAGACGCTCCAAACGACGTGCACAAATCGCCAGGTTATAGCCTTTTTTCGCAAATTCACGTGCCATACCGGCGCCGATCCCTGAACTTGCACCGGTAATTAAAATTGTTTTAGCCATGTATTTACCCTATTCCTTTATTTTTCTAGCGTATTAGGTTTTCAATCTCATTTTAAATCCAGGTCAATAAGTCTGGACGCTGTGCTTTAATAAAATGATGTTCATTTAAACTGAGTAGTTGCGGTTCATTACCCACCAGACGTAGTGTCGTGATACTGGTATTGGTAATCGCCCAGTTCAGAGCAAAGGTTTTCTCCGGACTAAGGCCCAAAATTTTGCCTACAGCCACAGAAATTACCCCACCTGAGGTATAAACTACTGCATAGCGTGGTCGGCTTTTGGACAACTGGTCACACAGATTTTCTAAGCCGCTTTCCACGCGTGCTTTGAAACTTGGCCAAGATTCATCATATTCATGGTGATAATCATCGCCAGTCCAGCGTGCAATTGCACCGCTAAAAATCTTGCTCAGATAATCCCGTGGATTTTCATGTTCTGATACATCCTGTTTCAGCAATTCAGGCTGATTAAAGCGCGGCTCATAACGGGCGAATACCTGCTGATGATTAAATTCATTCCAGGCACTATCGGTCAGAATCTCACTTTCCGGAAAACATTCTTCCAGAGATAATTTCGCCGTCTGCTGATGACGCTGCATGGAACCTGCAACCACATAAGGTGCTTCTTTCAGAATTTCATCAAAATAGCGACCCAAAAGCTTTGCCTGTAACTCGCCATTGGGCGAAAGCTGATCATAACTTTCTGCGCCAAAAGAGGCTTGGCCATGCCGGATCAGGTAAATAGTGGTCATTTTGGCATTATCTCTTTAAATTTCAGGATATATTTCTGTGCGATCTCATTAGCTTCCAGTTTTTGGCTGCCAATCAGTTTTAAAGCACGAATATGCAAGGCATGAATTATCACCCAGAAATCCTTAAAGGCCGGATTATTGGTTTGTTTGTGGTAATAACGATAATAAATCTGCTGGGCGATGACCGCGAGGCGGAATACACCAAACACCTCATAAAATGTCCAGTTCTCAGGCTGCAAACCGGTTTTTTCAAGATAGTAATCTACGACCTCTTTACGGGTAAACATACCTTTTAGATTGGTCGGCTGACGACGCGTCGCTTTAAAAATGGCATTATCGGTATCTTCTACCCAATAGGCCAAGGCAGAACCCAGATCCATCAGCGGATCGCCGAGAGTGGCCATTTCCCAGTCCAGTACACCAATCACTTCAGTCGGATTCTCTGGATCCAGAATGAGATTGTCAAAACGCCAGTCATTATGAATGACGCAGGTTTTAGAGTCGGAAGGAATATTTTCATTAAGCCAGTTGCGTACATATTTAAAAGATGGAACATTTATGGTCTTGGCTTTCTCATAACGATTATCCCAACCTTCTACCTGACGGCGGCAATAACCCTCACCTTTGCCCAACTTTTCCAGCTCGGTGCCTGTATAAGGAACCTGATGCAATTCGATCAGTTTATCAATCATATTGATACATAATGTCCGAATATCAGACTCAGTCAGTTGCAATTCAGGTGGCATTTTGGCGCGTGGAATAATGCCTGCGATGCGTTTCATCACATAGAAATCACAGCCAATCACCGATTCATCCTGACAAAGCGCGACCATTTCAGGTACGACCGGATAGTACCCAGCCAAAGCTTTCTGCACATGATATTCACGTGCCATATCATGTGCTGATTTGGCTTTGGTGCCTAGTGGCGGACGACGTAAAATTAGATCGGCATTGGCATACTTTAGACGATAGGTCCAGTTTGAAGCCCCACCTGAATATTGAGTCACTTCAACGGGGCTTTCAATATTGTTACCGTTTTGGATTAACCATTCGGTGATGGCCTGTACATCCAGCTCTTCACCTTGACGAACTCGTCCACCAACATCAATAACCGCCATAATGTTTCCTCAAAATTTTTTTAATACGTTTCAATCTTCTTGTTAAAAAACTAGATCACTTTTTGCGACGAGTACTGTAGCCACGTTTTGCCAGTTCCAGTTTGGCAATCATGCCTTTATGCACTTCATCTGGGCCATCGGCCAGACGTAAGGCACGTGCCTGAGCAAAGAATCCTGTCAATGGCGTATCCTGAGAGACTCCGGCACCACCGTGGATCTGAATCGCCATATCGACAACTTTTTCAAGCACACTTGGCGCAACGACTTTAATTGCAGAAATTTCAGTCAAAGCCGCCATATTCCCTAAAGTATCCATTTTATAGGCAGCATACAAGGTCAAAAGACGCGCCTGATCAATTGCAACCCGTGCTTCCGCGACACGTTCCAGGTTGCCGCCAAGTTTTAAAATCTCTTTGCCAAATGCGCTGCGGCTCATACCACGATCTATCATCAACTCCAAAGATTTTTCCGCCGCGCCAATACAGCGCATACAATGATGAATACGACCTGGTCCTAAGCGACCTTGAGCAATTTCAAAGCCCTGACCGGCACCACCAATAAAATTTGAAATAGGGACACGGACATTATCAAAACTGACTTCGCCGTGGCCATGTGGTGCATCATAGTCACCAAACACTGGCAGCATACGTTCGATTTTAACGCCGGCAGTATCGACCGGAACCAGAACCATCGAATGCTGATGATGACGGTCTTTTGTTTCATCTGGAGTATGCGCCATAAAAATAATGATTTTAGCATTCGGATCACCCAGACCTGATGACCACCATTTACGACCATTCAGAACAATCTCATCACCTTGAATTACCGCCGTTGCCTGCATATTGGTAGCATCACTGGATGCAACTGCAGGTTCAGTCATACAAAAGACCGAACGGATTTTTCCTTCTAAAAGTGGCATCAACCATTGCTGTTTCTGTTCTTCAGAACCATAACGCCATAAAACTTCCATATTGCCGCTATCAGGCGCATTACAGTTAAATACCGTTGGCGCAATCAGGCTACGGCCGGAAAGTTCCGCGATATGTGCATATTCCTGAACCGACAGGCCTTGACCAAGTTCTGGACAAGGAAGAAACATATTCCAGAGGCTTGCAGCTTTGGCTTTGGCTTTTAAATTTTCCAGTTCTGCAGGCCATTGCCATTTGGTCCAGTCTCCACCTTGGTTCAACTCGTGAACTTGCTGCCAGAATTCAGCTTCGACCGGCTCAATTTCTTCACTAATAAACTTTTTAGTTCTGTTTAAATAATCCTGTGCATGTGCTGAAAGTTCAAACATTGATTCATCCCTCTAAATATTCTAATTCATACGCTTTACAACACCTTAACCCAAATTCTATTATGAACAAAATGATTTTAACCCATATAATATTATGCATAGTATTCATTCTAAAACCGTGATGGATATTCGAAATTTCCATCGTATTGACATTAACCTTTATCCACTTTTTATTGCGATTTATGAGCAAAATAGTATTTCTAAAGCTGCACAGATTTTATCAGTTAGTCAGTCTGCTGCTAGTCATGCGTTGCAACGTTTAAGACAGCATTTACAAGATGATTTATTTGTGCGCACTGGTAGCAAAATGCAGCCTACCCCGTTTTCAGAACAGATATATCCTGAAGTAAAAAAAGCACTTTTTGCAATTCAAAATATTTCGATTCAGCATCAGCAGTTTAACCCTGAGATGATTCAGAGCCTGAAGATTGCGGTTCATGATGAAATTGAGCCGATGATTTTCCCTAAACTGGTTCAGCACTTCCAGCAGCTTAGCCTCGATATTCAACTTAGCAGCATGAAGCTGGATCGTAAAAATATTGCAGCAGATCTGGCCTCTCAGCAGGTCGATTTTGTCATAGATCTGGAACAAAATATTGCTGAAAAAATCCAGTTTGAGCGCCTGGTACAAGATAAATTTGTAGTATGTACACAATTGACAGAAATGAGTGAACAGATTTATCTTGCCTCTCTTCATATTGGCGTGTCCTCACGTCGTACTGGGGTTTTAGTTGAAGATATTTATTTAAATCGGAAACAGTATTCACGGCAGATTTTTTTACGTTGTCAGCATTATTCAACTGCACTACAAATTTTGCAGCAACAAAAGACAGCCATGCTGACTATTCCTGAAAATGTATTGGCACATTTACAATTGGCTGCTTGTCTTAACGTTTTTAAAGTTCCTGTAGAACTGCCTGAAATTAATATGGGTATGTATTGGCATAAGGATTTACAAGAGAATAAGAGGCATCAATTTTTAAGAAGTGAAATTTATAAAATTTTTGCTTAGGCTATTTAAAATATTAATTTTTGAAGCCCGTGGATTTATCTTATCAGCAGAAAAATATACTTAGGCTATTTTAGTCGGTACAAAACTAAACACTGAGTGATTAGCTTTTAATCCGTAGATCTACTGGCTTTGCTCTAAAATGACCCAACTTTTAGCTGTGTTCTCGCAGCTGTATCTTGCTGATTTGGATCTCGCCCTTGTTAAATCTCTCCACCAGCTGGCAAATTGTGCTGGGTCTAGTACTGCTGTGTTTTTCCTATTATCTGCTGCACAAAATTACGGTCTATTTAAAAGACATATTCCGTCCCTTTAAGAAAGGTAAAAAATATTGGTGCCGCGTAAAAGCTGTGAGTGATGGGGATACACTCACCTGCTACCGTTTTAATATCCGTCGCTCTGAAATCAAATTACGCTTTGCTTTTGTAGATGCACCAGAATCTAGTCAGGCCTATGGCAAGGAATCACAGCGACTAGTCAAAAGTATGGTGCATAATAAAATGGTTCGGGTAAAGATTACCGACATTGACCGTTATGGCCGTTGCGTCGGGGTGGTCTACCGCTATCGTAAAAATATCAATGAAGAGATTGTTAAACGTGGTGCAGCTTGGGTTTATGAGGAATACATTAAAGATAAAAACCATTTACGCTATATGATTGGACTGCAAGATAAAGCTAAGAAGCAGAAGAAAGGCCTTTGGAAACATACTCGTCCTGTACGTCCAAGTGTTTATCGCAAACAGTTAAAATCCTCAATTTAATTTTTTTATAATAGATTAATTGCAGCTAAAAAAAGTGATCAGGACATCCAGATCACTTTTTTCATCTTGGTTTTAATAATTTAGTAAGCTAAATGCACCATAAAGCGGAATGCACCGGCAATCACCGCCAGCGTTAAAAATCCCGCTAGCCATAATCCTACAAACCATAATACCTGTTTGCCTTTCATTACCGCTCCTTAATGATAGCCATCATCACCGACCCTGACCTTATGCCGGAATACCCAATAGGACATACCCGTATAAATCACAATAATCGGGATCAGGATCAATGCACCAATCAAAGTGAATAACTGGCTATTTTCATGCGCTGCTGCCTGCCAGATGGTCACGCTTGGCGGAATAATATATGGCCACAGGCTGATTAAGAAGCCAGTATAAGCGAGGAAAACCAGCACCAGCATATAGGTAAATGGACCTAATTCACTGCGTCTCTTACAGGCACGCAAAGCCAGCCAGGTAAACAGCAGAACCAAAATTGGAACCGGCATAAAATACGTAAGTTGAGGCTGGCTGAACCAGCGTTCAGCAATTTGCGGATGGGTTAACGGCGTATATATACTCACACCGGCCAGTATGATCAGCAAGGCAATAATCAGCTTTGGCATCAGTTTAAACATTCGATCCTGCAAGTCATCTCCAGTTTTATAGATCAGCCAACCACAACCCAATGCTGCATAGAGTACTACCACACTAATACCGGTAAAAACACTAAATGGACTAAGCCAGTCCAGACCACCTCCGACATAGACACCGTTCCGGGTCTCAATACCCTGAATATAGGCTCCTAGAATCATGCCTTGCAGAAAACTGGTAAGTACAGAACCACCTATAAAGGCTTTATCCCACCAATGCTTGCTACGGTTTGCCTTGAAGCGGAATTCAAAGGCCACGCCCCGGAAAATCAGAGCAATCACCATTAGAATAATTGGCATATACAATGCCGAGAGTACAGTTGAGTAAGCAAGGGGAAAAGCTGCAAATAGCCCGGCACCGCCTAACACCATCCAGGTTTCATTACCATCCCAAACCGGAGCAACAGTATTCATCATGACATCACGTTCATCCTGATGCGGGAAAAAAGGAAACAAGATGCCGATTCCCAGATCAAAACCATCAAGAATGGTATATACCAGTACACCAAGACCAATAATCGCAATCCAGATTAATGATAAATCAATCATTTTTTATCCTCCTGATCCGGTTGTTCAGGAACTTCTTCAATACGCTCGCGAATACTACTTAATGGTCGACGCGAAGCCTGAACCACATCGCTATCTGTTTCATGATGCGGTCTGGAATGAATGAACTCTGGACCTTTGTGCATAAGACGTAACATGTAGTAGATCCCGATGCCAAATACCACACAGTAGACGACTACAAAAATTATCAGGGTTAGCCCCACCTGTTCGGCGGATACCGGTGACAGTGCATCCTTGGTCCGCATGATGCCGTAGACTACCCAAGGCTGACGGCCGACTTCCGTCGTAAACCATCCAGCCAGCAAGGCAATAAATCCGGAGGGACCCATAATCAAGGCAAAACGGTGTAATGCGCGGGACTCATAAAAACGACCTCGGTTACGTGCCCACGCCCCCCATAATGCCAGTAACAGCATGAGGACTCCCAGACCGACCATGATCCTGAAGCTCCAGAAAACGATTAATGAATTAGGCCGGTCTTCAGGTGCAAAATCTTTGAGTCCTGTGACCGTTCCATCCATTGAGTGAGTCAGAATCAGGCTCCCCAAGTTCGGAATTCCGATTGCATATTTGGTTTCTTCAGCTTGCATATCGGGAATCCCAAAAAGATATAAAGGCATGCCTTCATCATGATTGGTTTCCCAGTGCCCTTCTATTGCGGCCAGTTTCGCTGGTTGATGCTCAAGAGTATTAATACCATGCATATCACCAATAACCACCTGCAATGGCGCAAGTACCAGAATCAACCACATTGCCATAGAGAATGAAGTTTTAACCAGTGGATCACGACGTCCCTTGAGCAGATGCCAGGCTGCTGCAGAAGCTACCAGCAAAGCAGAAACCAGAAAAGCAGCTGTACCCATATGTGCCAGACGATAAAGGAAAGAAGGATTAAATATGATAGCAATCCAGTCTTGCGGGATAATCAGGCCATTTTCTATTGCAAAACCGTGTGGAGTCTGCATCCAGCTGTTGGAAGATAAAATCCAGAACATGGAAATACAGGTTCCAAGCGAAACCATCAAGGTCGAGAAAAAATGTGCCTTCGGTCCCACTCGTCCCCAGCCAAATAACATGATGCCGAGAAATCCGGCTTCCAGAAAGAAAGCGGTTAAAACTTCATAGGCCAGTAAAGGTCCGGTGACACTACCCGCCACCCGTGAAAACTCACTCCAGTTCGTTCCGAACTGATAGCTCATGACCACGCCTGAGACTACACCCATCCCGAATGCAACAGCGAAAATTTTCACCCAGAATTTGAACAGATCCTGAAAAATCGGGTTTTTGGTTTTGAGCCAGCGCCATTCCAGAATAGCCAGAAAACCGGCCAGCCCAATTGAAATGGCAGGAAAAATGATATGAAAAGATACAGTAAAGGCGAACTGTATTCGTGCTAACTCTAATGCAGTTAAACCCAGAGTCATAAGCTTCACCTATGTATTGTTATTTGGCATCTTTGCCTTACAATTTTTAAGTCATGAATTCTTCTAGTGACATGGCTAGCTTAGGCGCGACCATTATAAAAAGTATGTATTCTTTTGTTGGTTATTTTTTAATCATGTTAAACCATGTAACTATAGCTAGCAAAAAGAACATGCTTAATCATTTTAAAAATCCCCCCTTGAGCTTTAGATAAAACAGGCGTAAATTAAGCAAAAATTAGTTACCCAGGTTAACTATATGTTCTATCAGACTTCCAGATTTCGTTCCTTGTTGTTGCGGTGCGCACGACTCATGAGTGATGAGATCAATACTATTTTATTATCCTCTCAGCTCAATTACTCCCTATGGCAAGTGCTTTACATCATTCAAGCCCACCAACAATGTACATTGGTTGATATTTCAAGCTATTTGAATGTGTCGAAGCCCGGTATTACCAAGCGGATTCAGCAACTGGTGGAGCTGGATCTGATCGCCCAGATCGAAACTGAAGATAAGCGTCAAAAACTATTCAAACTGAGTGAACAAGGCATAGAAACCTTTGCCATGTGTTCCAAGCAGATTGATGCATTTGAAGATCAGTTACTTGAACAGATTGAGGCAAATGATCTGCAAAAAAGTAAAACCACCCTGGTACAACTTATTCAGCAGTTACAACCTAATTCTCAGGAAAATTCATGATGAGCCAAGAACAAGAAGCGCCTTTATGGACGCCCAACTTTATCCTGATCAGTCTGGTAAATTTTCAACTGGTTCTGGTGTTTTACTTGCTAGTGATTGTCATCGTCGGTTACTCGGTTGCTGAGTTAGGTGCGTCGACTGCTCAAGCCGGTCTGGTATCCGGTCTGTTTATTGTGGGTACGTTATTTGGACGATTATTGATTGGAAAATTACTGAATCGTCTAGGTTTGAAAAATACTCTTGTTATTGGTTTGACTGGTTTCCTTCTTTTTTCCGGACTGTATTTGATTCCAGCCAAGCTGGAGGTTTTATTAGGGATCCGGCTGATACACGGTTTTATGATGGGTATGGCTTCTACTGTACTGGGTACAGTGATTGCACAGACCATTCCTGCCACCCGGCGTGGTGAAGGAATTGGCTATTACAGCATGAGCAGCACCCTTGGCACAGCGATTGGTCCCTTTGTCGGAATCTGGCTGATGACAAATTTTAATTATCAGGTTATTTTCATCTTTACCAGTATCGTTGCGCTCAGCTGCCTGATTTGTGGCTTGTTCATCCAGCCACCACGCCTTAAGGCAAGTCATTCATCAGCAGATTCTACCTCGCAAAGCACCAGTAAACTGGCTCAGTATATTGAACCGAATGCCCTACCGATTGCACTGATTGTACTGCTGGTGGCTACTTCTTATTCAGGTGTACTGTCCTTTATTCATTTTTATGCCAAAGACATTAATCTGGTCGAAGCAGCATCATTCTTTTTCTTAATGTATGCCTTTGCCATTTTGCTTTCGCGTCCTTTTACCGGCCCGCTGATGGATCGTAAAGGCGAAAATATCATTATCTATCCTGCCATTGTGATTATGGCACTGGGAATATTGCTACTCAGTCAGGCGCAAAACTCTGTGATGTTACTTGCCAGTGCTGCCTTGCTTGGTTTTGGTTTTGGTAATATCCAGTCGGTGTGTCAAACTATTGCGGTGAAAAGTACGACATTGCAGCGTATGGGACTCGCAACCTCAACCTTCTTTATTGCCCTGGATGCCGGTCTTGGTTTTGGCCCTTATTTCCTGGGTATGCTGCTGGATCAGATCGGTTATCGCCAGCTTTATCTGTTCTCGGCGCTGCTCACCCTGAGCTGCCTGGTCTGGTATTACCTTCTGCATGGCCGTAAAGTAGGAAAAGTACAGCCTTCTCATTAAACGCTTTTAAAAGCGCCGGCTGAACCGGCGCCGGTATTCCAACGGCGTCAGACCGGTTTTTTTATGAAATAAACGGCGGAATGAACTTGGGTCCTGATAGCCGACATTTTGCATGATCACATCCACAGCTTGATCGGTCTCTTCCAGTCGTTTACGGGCGGCTTCAATCCGGATTGCTTGTAGATACTGATTGGGCGGTATGTCTAAAGCTTGTTTAAAGCGTCGAATCAGGGTTCGGCCAGTCACATTAAACTGCTCTGCCAGCTGGTTCAAACTAAAATCTTCATGAAAATGCTGCTCTAGCCAGTTCTGGATTTTTTGTACCAGTTCATCATGGTGCGGCTGGCCAATATTCAGCAATGAATAAGACAACTGGCTATCACGGCGGTAATCAATTACAAAAGATTTAGCCGATTGCATGGCCACCTCAAAGCCATACAAGCGCTCAATCAGATGCAAACCCAAGTCAAACCAGGCCAGGCCTCCACCCGCACAATAGATATTCTGATCCCGGCTAATCATCAGATCGGCATTCAGTTTCACCTTTGGATAGCGTGAACGGAACATTTCCTGAAAACCCCAATGCGTTGTTGCAACTCGGTCATCTAAAATGCCTGCTTCTGCAAGAAAAAAATTCCCGGTACAGTTTCCTGCAATTAAAGTCGCATCTGCATGTGCAGATTGTAAAAAATGAATCAGTTCTGGATTCTGTTGTAATACATCCTGAATCGGTGCAGCGATGGTCGGTACCACCAGAATATTTGCAGTTTGAATTTCTTGATAAGAAAAATGTGCCTGCAACTGCAGCCCATTGATACACCGAATCGGGTGTCCATCCGGACTGGCGATACTCACCTTAAACAGGCGCTGTACATCCTGCTGCTGGATCCGGTTCCAGCTTACGCCAGCCATGGCAAATAAATCGACTACACCAGTAATGGCCGAAGCCAGAGCTCCATCAAAGCCTAAAATCACCACCTGTTGCATATTTTTCTATTTGTCACTTTTCACCCGATTCATGTCATTATTGACAATCCTCCTCAATAAAAGCAACTGCTAGTCTTGATGCTATCTCAAGGATTAAACATTCAGGATAGTACCGTGACTCAACTGATGAACGATAAAGATCTTCATTTCCAGCTTTATGACGTATTCAAACTTGAAGCGCTGACTAAACTGCAACGCTATCAGGATCATGACAAAAATACTTTCGACAGTATTCTGGAAACGGCAAAAGGTATCGCGACTGATTATTTTGCACCGCATAACGCCAAAGCTGATCAGCATGAACCGAACTTTGACGGCAAACAGGTCAAAACCATTGATGAAGTGAAGACAGCTTGGCAACAGTTTGCCGATGCCGGCCTGCTCTGCGCCCAGCATGATTATGCAGATGGCGGCATGCAACTGCCCACTTTGGTGAATATGGCCTGTAATACTTATTTCATGTCGGCCAATCCGTCCACCGTGGCTTATTCTTTTCTAACAGCAGCTGCGGCGAACCTGATACAAGCTTTTGCCTCCCCAGAACAAAAGCAAATATTCCTACCGCATATGTTGAGTGGCCGCTTTGCTGGCACCATGGCCATGACCGAACCGAATGTAGGTTCCTCTTTGGGCGATCTGACCACTAAAGCGATTCCTCAGACAGATGGAATTTATAAAATTAAAGGCCAGAAAATGTTTATTTCGGGTGGCGATCAGGACATTAGCGAAAATATTGTGCATCTGGTCTTGGCGAGGATTCAGGATGCGCCGCAAGGCGTGAAAGGAATTTCCCTGTTTATCGTACCAAAACTCAGAACTCATGAGGATGGTTCCCTCGGTAAAGCTAATGATGTACAGCTGGCTGGCTTACTGCACAAAATGGGCTATCGAGGTACTACATCTACAGTTTTAAGCTTTGGAGAAAATGATAATTGCTTAGGCTATTTAATTGGAGAACCTGGACATGGCTTAAAATATATGTTCAAGATGATGAATGAAGCGCGTGTGGGTGTAGGTCTGGGCGCAGCCATGATTGGTTATCGTGGCTATCTGGAATCTCTGGATTATGCTAAAAACCGTCCGCAAGGCCGGCCAGTTCATGAAAAAACACCTGATTCCAAACCGGTGAATATCATTGAACATACCGATGTCAAACGCATGCTGCTGGCGCAAAAGTCGTATGTAGAAGGTTCGCTGGCACTTTGCTTATTTGCAGCCCGATTAATTGATGAACATCAGGCAGCTCAAGATGAAGATAGTGCAATTCTGCTTGATCTCATCACCCCGGTGGTTAAATCTTTCCCTTCTACCTATGGTCCGAAAGCCAATGATCTGGCCATTCAGGTCTTGGGCGGCGCGGGTTATACCCGTGAATATCTGGTGGAGCAATGTTACCGTGATAACCGGCTCAATCCGATTCATGAAGGCACTTATGGTATTCAGTCTCTGGATCTGCTGGGACGTAAACTCTGGCAGCACAATGGCAAAGGGCTAAATTTACTCATGCAGCGCATCCAGAAGACCTTGTCAGAGATTCATGAACCTAAGATAGTGGAACTGGCAGATATCTATAAACAGCATCTTGCCACTGTGCAAAAGACTACACAGATTTTAGGCCAGGCCTTGCATCAAGGCAAAGTCGCCAATTCAGGACTGTATCTGGATATGATGGGCAAAACCATCCTGTCCTGGCTATGGCTGGAAATGGCGAATCAGGCTCAACTCAAGTTTGGCACATCTTCGCAGGCAGAAGATCAGACTTTTCTGGCAGGGAAAATTCAGGCAGCTCAATATTTTATTCGCTGGGAACTCCCTGAAGTTGAATATCAAGCCAAATTACTGATGAATCTGGATGATACTTGCCTGAATATGCAAGCCGACTGGTTCTAGGCAGACTTCATCAAAAAATGCGCCTTTATCGGCGCATTTTTATTTTGTAATTCATTAAGCGATAGAGTCATTTACACCAAATTTTTTAAACAGCTTGGCACGCTTGGAAGGCAAGATATTGGCCTTGCTTAAATCGCCCTGATAATGCTGATATACTCGCTGATCCATGATTTTGTACCATAAAGGTGGAATCAAGGCTGGAATCAGCATGGTTGCATAACCGCTGGGTAATTCTGGCGCTTCATCAAAATGCCGCAACGCCTGAAATGGCCGGCCTGGAAAGGCATGATGGTCAGAATGGCGCTGTAACTGGTACAAAAACAGATTAGTCACGATATTGTTGTTGTTCCAGCTATGTTCCGGCAAGGTTCGCTCATAACTGCCATCCGCTTTCTGTCCGCGTTTTAGTCCGTAGTGCTCGATATAATTCACAATCTCAAACAAGCTAACGCCATAAAATGCCTGTGTCAGTGTATAAGGAATAATTTTCTTGCCATACGCCTTTAGCATCAAGGCATGATAGCCGGCACTCATGGCCCAACCATGAAACAGTTCATTTTCCTGACTAAAGAATTTCAGCCCCTTACGCTCGAGCCGTCTTTTTTCAATCCGGATTGCAGATTTTAATCCGCCTATTACGGTACGTGGCCAGAAGCGGTAAAAAGATTCACCCATTTTCGAAGATGCCGGATCTTCAGGCGTGGCTACCCGTTTATGGTGTCCATAAGGATGTTCAATTCGGAAATGGTTATAGCCCAAAGGCATCAGGCTGGCATGAGACCAGTAATGGTCTTTTTTCTGGGGACGATGGCTGAGTTCATGTGCGGTATTCACCCCCACACCATTAATCGCCCCCATAGAAATTCCAAGCAATACCTGATCCAGCAAAGACACATTTGGTCGGCTTACGACATAGCCGGCAAAGGCATTGGCTGCCATTTGCAAGGGAATAAATGCTTTTACAATGCGGTCATAATAAGGATCATTAACCAGTGCCCTGATCTGCGCATCATTTGGGTTATTGGCATCATCGCCAATCAGGGCATCTAAAGTGGGAATAATTACATGCAGTAATAAAGGCCCGCCCATCGCAAAGATTTTTTGAGTGGCTTTGGGACCAAAATGATAACCAGCCAGAATTCCCATTCCGATCACAGGCAGACCTGGGCTGAGCAACCAGCCAAAACGTTTTTTATCCAGCTTGACACCCTTTAGTGCCGACGCTTCCTGCGTAAACTGCGCTTTCTGGATTTGTGCAGGGGCATTCATTGCGACCTTCCTTTTTTATGTTACTCTGCACTTATAGTTGAATATTTCAGCAGCAGCGAACAGTATTCAACGTCCAGAAAAGCTATGTCAGCGTCTTTGGCACATGCTGCCAAATTCTGGCCTATAATCACAAAGTTAAAAAATTTATTGTCAATTAAATGAAATAAAACAGAAGAATAGAGCTAGGCATGGATGCTTTAAGTAAAATTTTTGATGATATTCATCTGGAAAAATCGGAATATCTTTATCTAAATGTGTTTCATCCGGGCGGCTTTGACTATCAGCATGAGCCTTTTATGCTGGCCTATATCCTGTTACAGGGACAGGCCCAATTAAAGTTCATGAATGGTGATTGGCTGGAGCTGCAACAAGGTGATCTGGTGCTATTACCAGCAGGTTCCGCCCATCATGTTTCCTGCCCAGACAATGCCGATTTTTCTGCACGCTGTGCGATTAATCCTTATTTTCAGAGCCATGCACAGCAATGTGTCGATCTCAATGGGGAAAATTCTACGGAGCATAGCTTCATACTGGCCATTCGTTCCAGCCTGGATATCCAGATGGCCAAACCTCTTTTGAGTGCCTTACCTAAATACCTGCATATTCAGCATATTCTGGGTGATACGGCGCCGGAATGGTTACAGGTCGGCTTGCAGTTTCTGGCACTGGAAACCCAGCAGCTTCGTCCGGGACGTGACAAGATTCTGGATCATCTGGTCAGTATTTTACTGATTGAATGCGTGCGTGATTATATTTTAAACCTGGAAAATGCCTCGAGCTGGCTGAATGCTCTCTCACATCCGGAATTATCTAATGCACTGGCGGCGATTCATGGCAAACCTGAACAGTCCTGGACCGTAGAAAGTCTGGCCGAACAGTGTCATATGTCACGTTCCAAATTCGCCCAGTTGTTTACCCAGATTGTCGGTGAGCCGCCTCTTGCTTATCTGCAACAGCACCGCCTGCGCCTCGCCGCGCAATATTTGAGAAATAGTGGATTTGGTATCCAGCAGATCGCTTATCTGGTTGGTTATTCATCCGAGACGGCATTTAGTCAAAGTTTTAAAAAACAGTTTGAACAGACGCCGACCCAATACCGGCTGAATTCTCAGAAGAATCAGTCTATATTACCAGACTAAAATTACTAGACTAAAGCCAGTACCGCTTTGACCGGGTCTTCACTATTACCAGAAAGCAGCTGCTTGTGCATGGTAATATGCTGCATGACCTGAGTCTGCGCCACTTCAATATCCATTAACTTTTCAATTTCAGCAGCCAGATTTTCCGGGGTAGCATCGGACTGAATCAATTCCTGAATCACTTTTTTGCCAGCAATGATATTTGGCAATGAAAAATAAGGGATTTTTACCAGTAATTTGGCAATTTGATAAGTCAGCCAGTGCAGTTTATAAAAAGTCACCATCGGACGGTGCAGCAACATCGCTTCAAGCGTTGCAGTTCCAGACGCCAATGCGATGATATTCGATGCATTCATCACCTGACGGCCAATTTTGGATTCAGCGCTGGTATTTTCCATCAGACGAATCTGGGCCTTTAGGCTCTCAGGATAAGTGGCCAGTAAACTTTCGATTTGCTGCTTCCGTGCATCATTAATGGCCGGAATCAAAAAGGTATAATCCGAATATTTTTGGTGCAGAATATTGGCGGCATCCAGAACCAAAGGGCCTAAACGTTCAATTTCCCCACGGCGGCTGCCCGGCAATAAGGCAATATATTTCTGATGTGGATCGAGGCCTAATTCTGTTTGAGCATCCAGAATTGGATTTTCAAGCGGTAATTGGCTAGCGAGCGGATGTCCAACAAAAGCTGCCGGTACATCCCATTGTTTGAAAAAGGCTTTTTCAAATGGAAATAAGCACAGTACCAGATCAATACTGGCTTTAATGCCATGCACACGACCTTGACGCCATGCCCAGACCGAAGGACTGACGTATTGCACGGTTTTAATCGGTAACTGTTTTTGTTTAATGGTTTTCGACAAACGCAGGTTAAAATCAGGCGCATCAATCCCGATAAAAATATCGACCGGATCTTTAGTCCAGGTTTCCACCAGACCATCACGAACAGCAAAAAGTTTTTTAATATCTTTTAAAACTTCGACAATGCCCATCACCGATAAAATATCCATCGGATAATAGCTTTTAAAACCTTCCGCGATCATTTGCGGACCACCGATACCTTCAAATTCAACATTAATGCCTTGCTCACGAAAACGGCGAATCAATTTTGCACCAAGCGTATCTCCAGAAACTTCACCGACCACGATTCCAATTTTAAGTTTTCGATTTAGCAAGTGGGTTTCCTCTCAAATCCGCATGGAAATTTATTGAATCGGGATTCTAACATAATCCTGTCGCTATTCCGGAATAAGCTTAAGCATCTTCTAATTTTAAGAAACTCACCGTTTAGAATGACTTAGTCAATGATCGAGCTTGCATAACAAGAATTAAATCGACATTTACAGGTACATTAAATTAGACAGAAATGGGTTAAATCGGGCAGTTAAAATCAATCATCATATTCGCACTTTATACACAACCCGGTGAATCAACATGAAAGATCACCTAATATTCTTCACCTAGCTTTATCTTTTTTATGCATAAGTAAATCAATAATCAAGACAACGACTTATATCCAAAAGTCATAAGATATGCTCGTTTTTTGATTTTGGCATATATGCATGTTTGGTCCGATTGAATTTATTTTAGCAGGGGTTCTGGTAGGTTTTTGTGTAGGTGTCACCGGTGTAGGTGGTGGTTCATTGATGACGCCAATTCTCATCAGTTTATTCCGGATTGAACCACATATCGCGATTGGTACTGATCTTCTTTATGCCGCGATTTCTAAATTCTGTGGCTCGTTTGTGCATGCCAAGAAAATGAATATTGTCTGGCCGATTGTGATCTGGCTGGCTGTCGGCAGTATCCCCGCTTCTTTTGCAACGCATTGGGTTCTTGATAACTATCTGAGCCAATCAACGCATTACAAGGCCGTCCTGACCATGGTATTGGGCTTTATGCTGACCATTACCGGCTTATCTATTCTGTTTCGCACCCAGATCGAAAATCTTATCAATAAATACAGAAAACAAGAACTGCCTGACATGACGCAGGATCTGGAAAAAATAAAACTGCAAGCCAAAGATAAGCGCGTAGCCATTATCATTATGGGTATTATCTTGGGCATATTTGTCACGCTCTCTTCAGTGGGGGCCGGCGCATTTGGTATCATGGCTCTTGTAGTGATGTTCCCGAATCTGCCGATGATTCGTATCATTGGCTCAGATGTTGTGCATGCAGTGTTACTGACCCTGGTTGCAGGGCTGGGTCATATGTCTTCAGGCAACGTCGATTTCAT
Source organism: Acinetobacter sp. SFD (assembly GCF_001647575.1). Taxonomy (NCBI): domain Bacteria; kingdom Pseudomonadati; phylum Pseudomonadota; class Gammaproteobacteria; order Moraxellales; family Moraxellaceae; genus Acinetobacter; species Acinetobacter sp. SFD. The sequence goes on along the minus strand of NZ_LSZJ01000005.1, from coordinate 16,396 downwards.
GCTACTCATGTGGTTATTGGTGGGATCTATTCCGGCGATTATTGTGGGGACCTTGCTTAGTTCACGTATGCCGGAAAAACTGATCCGCAAAATTTTAGGTATCACCCTATTTGCCCTAGGTGTAAATTTCATGATTAATCCTGTGAAATCAAAACCGGCCCAACCTGCTGAAACAGCAATGATAATCATGAGCCAAAATTCACAATCTGTTTAACTTAACTATCCGATTCATCACTTTTTTTTCAAAGAAATATTCATCTTTTTTATAACAAAGTGACGCATCATTCATGTTATATTCGGGCTATTAAACAACCTTTTGTATGATCGAACCAGTGACGGCAATGAATACACAACAGTCAAATCCTATTTCAGCATCAGATATTGATGACGTGAATATCCACAGCATGATTCCTCTTGTAACCCCTGCCGAGCTTAAAGCAGAATTACCGTTGACTGAAACTGCTTATCAAACCGTACTGCATGGTCGTGAAACGATTCGTAAAATCCTGGATGGCGAAGACAAACGCCTGTTCGTAGTGATTGGCCCTTGCTCTATACATGATCCGGCGGCTGCACATGAATATGCAGAACGTTTAAAAGTACTGAGCGAAAAAGTTAAAGACAGCTTATATATTGTGATGCGGGTTTATTTTGAAAAACCACGTACCACAATAGGCTGGAAAGGCCTGATCAATGATCCAGATATGAATGATTCATTCAATATTGAAAAAGGTCTGCGTATTGGTCGCAAACTGTTACTTGAACTAAATGAAATGGGCTTGCCATGTGCCACTGAAGCACTTGATCCAAACTCTCCACAGTATTATCAAGACCTGATTTCATGGTCAGCGATTGGTGCACGTACGACTGAAAGCCAGACCCATCGTGAAATGTCTTCAGGCCTTTCTTCTCCGGTCGGCTTTAAAAATGGTACTGACGGCGGTTTAACTGTCGCAACCAATGCGATGCAGTCGGTGAAACACGGCCATAGTTTCCTGGGTCTGAATGACCAGGGTCAGGTGGCTGTCATTCGTACCTCTGGTAACCCATATGCGCACGTGGTATTGCGTGGTGGTAATGGCAAACCGAACTATGATGCAGGCTCGGTCGCAGATGCAGAAGCTGCACTGGCCAAAGCCAAGGTCAGCGGCAAGATCATGATCGATGCCAGTCATGCAAACTCGAACAAAGATCCGTACTTACAACCGCTCGTCTTAAAAAATATTACGGAACAAATTCTTGATGGAAATAAGTCAATTGTTGGTATTATGGTAGAAAGTCACCTGAAAGGTGGCCGTCAGGATATTCCTGCCAATCTATGTGATCTGGAATATGGAAAATCAGTTACTGATGGCTGTATCGACTGGGAAACGACTGAAAAAGTTTTACTCGACATGCATGAGGCATTGAAAGACATTTTACCTAATCGTTAAATGATCTGACAAACGCCATCGCCAAGATGGCGTTTGCATTTCTAGAACAAGGAAATTATATCTGATGAATGACATTGAAACGGCATTAAGCCAGATTGAGAATTTTCAGTTCATACATGAACATCTGTTTAGTTCGGGTCAGCCGACCATTGCCCAGCTACAGCTGATGAAAGAATACGGCGTGTCTACAGTCATTAACGTAGCATTAACCGATAGCCAGCAGCATCTACCACATGAAGATAAAATTTGTCTTGAACTGGGATTGAACTATATTCAGGTTCCACTTTCCTGGGAAACGCCTTCAGACAATCAGTGCCTGCTGGTACTAGACCTGATCGATCACCTGGTAAAAGATCAAATGATCTGGGTACATTGTTCGCAAAATTACCATGTCAGTTGTCTCATGTATCTATATCGCCAATACTATATGGATATTGAACTGCCTCACGCACAACAGCATTTGCATAAAATTTGGGAACCTAATGAAACCTGGACCGGTTTAATGCATGCGGTTGCCCTACAGTTACAAGGCCGTAAAGCAACACAGGAACTGGAACTTTCCCTGATTAATCCGAATCATTTTACTTGAGCTTATTTACTATGGCTCAACAGCACGATTGCCGTGGACATAATTCCTTCCTGACGACCAGTAAAGCCTAGCTGCTCAGTAGTGGTGGCTTTAATACTGATCTGTGTCACATCGACATCCAAGACATCCGCGATACTTTGACGCATTGCCAGATTATGTTTCGCCAGTTTTGGACGTTCACAGGCTACGGTAATATCGGCATTATTCAAAAGATAACCACGATCCAGAATCAACTGATAAACATGTTTGAGTAATACCCGGCTATCTGCACCTTTAAACTCAGGATCTGTATCCGGAAAATGCTGGCCAATATCTCCAAGCGCCAAGGCCCCCAACAAAGCATCACAGAGTGCATGCAACACCACATCACCATCCGAATGTGCTTTCAGACCATGAGTATGCGGAATTTGAATGCCTGCCAAAGTGACAAAATCACCTTCTTCAAATGCATGCACATCCAGCCCCTGGCCAATACGAATTTGTGCGATCACCTTATACATCCTTTAGAAATAGCCAATTGAAATCTTGTACACTTGCTTTCTATTTCGCTATAGTTAGACCAAGCGTAACACAGTGAAAGTATAAGCGATCATGCTACTGAAAACTGATATAAAAATGTTGAAAATAATTGCAATGATGCTCGGTCTGGGGATGATTTCTACGGGCAGTTCGGCGATTACACTAGACTGTAATAACGACAGTAAAAAAACGGCTGCCATGAAGAAACTCTGTTCAGCAGCACTGGCCGAATCTCGTGAAAAACTTACAGACCAATACTTTACTGCTTTCCTGATTACTGATGCGCCTGTACGCTTATTACAAGATACCCAAAAATTATGGGTAAGCCGCTTGCAGCAATGCAAAACCATAGACTGTTTTAAACAGCAGTTCGAATGGCGTTTAGATGATTTAAATATCTATATTTCGCTGAATCAAAGTTTAACCCAGCATTATATCAAGTTTGAACAGGGGCAAATTGCCAAGCAGCCTGTTCATCTCAAGATTCATCAACTGACCAAAGACCGGATCAAGATTGAAGGCCTGGCATATCGCAATCCGAATAACCGGGCCGAGACGCAGACCATTCCCTTTTTAGCTTATACCACACCTGAGGCAAAAAATCAGATTACCGACAATGAAAATGACTGCCGCTATGAGTTTGACTATAGTAAAGCCATTTTAGTTGTCAGCAGCCAGCAGAAAGGTTGTGAGCGATTTACTGGCATTTATCGTTTATATGATTAAATAGCTAATCTAAAGTCATCAAAAAGCGAGCATTAATTAGTATCTAAATTTCCTTCTCCCTCAGGGATGAGAAGCACTGCTTCCCAAGGAGATAACCAGATATTTATAAGAACCTCTCCCCAGAGGAGCATGCTCCACACTCCTATAAAAAGAGGAAATTTCCTTGCTCATTTTGAATGGTTTAAAAATAATTTATGAAAGAACTACACTATTTTAAAGTTCAGATAACCCTTTAAAGATTTTTAAAATTCATCTTTAAAAAATAGCCCGAAAGCGGGCTATCAGTTCAAGCAGGATAATATTGAGCCACTTCCTGACCAATCATGGCTGCTGTTGCCGCTGATAAAGTCCAGCCCAGATGACCATGTCCGGTATTGTAAAATACCCGTTCATGTTTGCCACGGCGTACTACCGGCATCATATTTGGCATCATTGGGCGTAAGCCAGCCCAAGGCACGACATGTTCGGTACACAGGTCAAAATTGCGATTGGTCCAGTCAATCAGCGGCTGAATCCGGTCCGCGCGAATATCGCGATTATAGCCATTAAACTCGGCGGTGCCTGCAACACGTAAACGGTCCTTGCCTAGACGTGACAAGACAATTTTAGCACTTTCATCTAGCAGGCTGACCCAGGGCGCATTGTTCTGGCTCTGCTCATCATTTAACTGTAAGGTTATGGAATAACCTTTGACTGGATAAACATTGACCCGCTCACCGAGAATTTCAGCCAGCTGATAACTGCCAACACCTGCACATACCACAATGGCATCTGCATTAATTTCCAGAATATCCTCTGGAGAGGAATGGACATTTTCAGTACTGGGTTTGCATTTAACCCGAATATTATGAGCTTGATAATCAACAGCGAAAACATCTTGACCAAACTCAAATTTTACGCCTTTTTGCATACAGGCTTTAGCCAGCCCGGTGCTAAATTTATGAATATCCCCGGTGGCATCGCTCTGGCAGTAAAATCCTGCGTAATAATCGCCCGTTAATGCAGGTTCGATCTGCTTGATTTCTGTATCGGAAATGGCATTTCGCTCCAGCCCCCCACTACACAACAAATCATTGACTTTGATCGCAACGTCATAATCTGTCTTGTTATGATAAAAATGTAAAATACCGCGTTTTTCCAGATTGAAATCAATACCTTCTGTTTGAGCAATTTCAAACAAACGCGCTCTGGCCAGTAACGCCAACCGTACCGTTTCTCGGGTATTGGCTTCGTAATGTTTGATATTGCCTAAAAACTCCATGAGCCAGCTGTATTTATGCACACTAAAAGAGGGATTGAGCAAAAGTGGTGCAGTTTTTTGTGACATCCATTTAATGCCTTTCAGCACCGTAGCTTTCTGGTTCCATACTTCTGCGTTACAGGCAGAAAGCTGGCCACCATTGGCAAAAGATGTTTCCATCGCCGGATATAGATGCCGATCCACCACGGTCACCTGATAGCCTGATAATGCCAGCTCATAAGCTGTAGTTACTCCGGTAATACCAGCCCCAATCACCACGACATGACGCATAGACACCTCCTTGATTATATTGATGTCTTTTCCCATCTGTCATGTGTACCTGAGAGCTTCGGTAGATGCATTGCACATCAATGCGGCCACCTTCCCCTTCGGTGAGTGATTGAACACTTCTCTCCAGAGTCTTTATCCATTATCACAGTCCTTTTGCCTGAGAGTTTCCTGGGAACTTGCTCCTTCGGCGAATGCAGAAGCATTTCTCTCCTGCAATAATGTTTTATTATCATGAGCAATTTATATACCATTTTTAAGAAATACGCTGTTTTAATTTATGTTAATTCACGTAAATCAATCTTTAATTGCTTATTTTAATCAATAATTTATTAGTTAAATTGAAAACTTCAACTCTATAGCAGATTTGTATATCTTTCTTCCCACAGTCACTGAGTCGCAGCCCTTTCCTAGGATTTGTAACAGTCTAAGAGTTAAATGATTGAAGCCAGTCAAAAGATCACAATTTGCTTAGGCTATTTTATTCACTTAAAACAGGTATGATCTGGAGCAAAATGTAGACTGTTTCATTATCCATTTAAGAATTTAAATCATCCAGGAAAGCACCAATATTAAGCTTCCTGCTGCGACCACTGTTTGTACGCTGATGATACTGGCCATTAACTCACTATCACCGCCATATACCCGAGTGAGAACATAGGAAGCTGAGGCAGTAGGAAGTGCAAAGAACAAGACCAAGACCTGAGTAGTTAATGCATCAATCTGAAAAGTTTTACATACTAAAAATGCAATGAGCGGCATTGCGAAAAGACGCCCGAAAGTCATCATACCCAGTGGCAACCCCTCACGCTGAAAGCCCTGAAACTGTAGGGCAGCTCCCACACACATTAGTCCTAAGGGTAAACTGCACAGTGCAATCTGTTTAAGAAAGTGTTCTGACCCAATCCAAAGTGACCACCCAGAGAAATTAAATAAACCGCCTACAATACAGCCCAGAATTAATGGGTTTTTAGCCAAGCCGAGAATAATTTTGGTGAGCTGCATTTCGTGACTACGGGTAAATGCCAGTACCGATAAGACATTCACCAAAGGAATACACAGCACCATGATCACCGCGAAAATAGTCATACCCTGCTGCTGAAATAAGGCACTGACAGCAGCAAGGCCAATATAGGTGTTAAAGCGTAGTAAACCTTGGACATACACGCCAAAACGCGCATAAGATATCTGGTAAATATGACGCAAAATATACAATGCAATACTGACCACGGCCATAATGCTAAATACAACTAGCACCACATCTTCAATGACTGCCATTTGAATCTTGGCAGTGGCCAGATTTAAAAATAGCATCACTGGAAAAAGCACATAATAATTTAACTTTTCTGCACCGCGCCAAAAATCATCTTCCAGCCATTTTCTTTGTTTTAATACATATCCCAAGCTAATGAGGCCAATAAGCGGAAACAGTACAGTGAAGATAGTCTGAAACATTGAGCAACTCTTGATATGCAGTTTTGCGGCAATCAACCCTAATTGCCTGTCAAGGAACAAGCATACAACAACCCTCGTATTACCGGATAAAAAAACAATGGAAAAATAAACGGATAATAAATAAGAGAGACTCTATGTGACTTTAATGAATAAATCGTTTAAATCCAGCTTTCTTCTTTTGCAATATTTAATACATCTATTTTAAGTTTTTCTAACTCATCAAAAACTGTTGAATCCAGTTTTGGACGAACTTTTTCTAATTTAACTTTTAATAAGTCTAAACTTCTTAAAAGCATAGAAAAGATGAGTTTCTTTCGGCCTAGGTCATCTGTTGCCTTGAAGGTGGTCGGATCTATTCTTAAGCGAAAATCCATGTTTTTTCGTTTAGGAGAATAATAAATACGTTCATCAAAATTATCCGTTCCCATTATAATTGAAATACATTTCCACTTATTTATCGGAATATCATAAGACTTATTTTGAAGTTGAGCATTTAAGGCATCTTCAACTGCATTACGTGCTTTACATTCCTGTAGAGTTTGCTCTTCACTTAAAACTTCACTACTCAGCTCAGCACTTAACCATATTTCCATAAATACCTCCCCTGATCATTATTTTTAGAAAAATCTTAGCTTAATCTGATTTCTTTTTAACATGATAGTTTTTATACAAAAAAAGCCAGACCGAAGTCTGACTTTAATTTTATTCACTTCTATAAAGCAAACTATTTCAGTTCAATCGGTGCGAACGGCGCAACTACATCCGCGTTTTGCGCACGATGACGCATGAAGTGATCCATCAGCACAATCGCCAGCATCGCTTCTGCAATTGGCGTAGCACGTACACCCACGCAAGGATCATGACGGCCTTTGGTCAGTACATCGGTATCTTCACGGTTAATGGTAATGGTTTTACCCGGAGTAGTGATTGAAGCAGTCGGTTTCAAAGCAATTGAAACACGAATGTCCTGACCGCTAGAAATACCGCCTAGAATACCGCCAGCATGATTCGCCAGAAAACCGTCCGTAGTAAGTTCATCACGGCTTTCATGACCAAACTGTTCAGCCACGCCAAAACCATCACCGATTTCGACACCTTTAACGGCATTAATCGACATCATGGCATGCGCGATGTCAGCATCCAGACGATCAAATACAGGCTCGCCCCAACCGACAGGTACTTTAGACGCAATGATCTCAAGTTTAGCGCCACAACTAGTACCTTGTTCACGCAAAGACGTGACCAGTGCTTCAAAACGTGGTACGGCATCGACATCGCCACAGAAAAATGGATTGTTCGGAACTTCATTCCAGTCCAGTTTTTCTGCTTTTTCAGTGCCGATCTGGGTCACGTGACCACGAATCTCAATACCAAATTTCTCGAAAAGGAATTTCTTGGCAATTGCACCCGCTGCAACACGCATTGCTGTTTCACGCGCACTTGAACGGCCGCCACCGCGATAATCACGGAAACCATACTTTTGAGTATAGGTATAATCGGCATGACCCGGGCGGAATGTCTGTGCGATATTGCCGTAGTCTTTCGATTTTTGATCCGTATTACGAATCAACAAACCAATTGAAGTACCGGTGGTTTTACCCTCAAAAACACCGGAAATAATTTCTACTTCATCAGGCTCTTTGCGCTGGGTTGCAAATTTCGATGTACCCGGCTTACGGCGATCCAGATCTTTTTGCAAATCCGCTTCAGTCAGCTCAATGCCGGGTGGAACCCCATCGATGATGGCCATCAAGCCAACACCATGAGATTCACCACAAGTCGTTACACGGAACAGTTGCCCTATACTATTACCTGCCATGTCAAACGACTCCTTATGCTTGAATAGACTGAATGAATAAATCACGGTAGGTACGGCATTGCTCTGCAGTCAATGCAAAGATACCAGTACCACCTTTCTGGAATTGTAACCAGTAGAAATCAACTGAATTGAAGTTTTGGCGCATTGCCCATTCTGAGTTACCCACTTCGATCACAATCAGGCCATTCTCAGTCAGATAATCTGCAGCTTGAGCCAGCATTTTACGTACCAGATCCAGACCGTCCTGACCTGCAGCAAGCGCAAGCTCAGGCTCATGATGGAACTCCTCCGGCAAATCAGCCATATCTTCCGCATCGACATACGGCGGATTAGATACGATTAAATCGTATTGATTTTCGGCTGGAATTTTTTCGAACAAATCCGATTCAAGCAATGCGATCTGATACTGCTTGTCATGATGCTCAGTATTGATTTGCGCAACTTCCAATGCTTCTTTCGAAATATCGGTGGCATCTACTTCCGCTTCAGGGAAAGCATAAGCCAAGGCAATCGCGATACAGCCGGAACCGGTACACATATCTAGAATGCGTTGTGGTGTCTTCGGATTCGGGTTTTCCGGCAAGTTATTAACTGCCTCACCCATTTGACCATGTTCGCCCAAGAAATACGGGGCAAAACGGTTCTGAATCAGTTCAGCAATCGGTGAACGTGGAATCAGCACGCGTTCATCAACATAGTAGGGTTTGCCGTCAAAGTAAGCCAGATTCAATAAATATGAAGTTGGAACTTTTTCATTAATACGGCGTTCCAGCAGACTTAAAAATTCGGCTTTTTCACTTGGCAATAATTTGGCATCTAGAATTTCAGCGTCCGCTTTCCATTCTAGTGACAGGGTTTGCAACACTAGCGCTGAACTTTCAGCAAAATAATCTTCTGTGCCTTGGCCCAAATGTGCATCGTATTGACGTAATGCTGTCACACCAAAACGAATAAAATCACGAATGGTGGTTAAATTTTCAGCGGCTTCCTGCATATGTTCAGGGCTAATAGTCGGTCGATCCACTTAAGGCGTCTCCAAGGTCATTTTTTTAAACGCCTTATGATACCTTGTTTTGCCTGCTTTTATAATGCTAAAAGCATGAAAAACACGAATTCTCTACGCCCACAAAAATTATAAAATTCCTGTTTTTGTGAGCGATTATCAGCATAAATTTTGACTTTATTCGTAAATGTTTCAGTTAAATGCTGCTGCTAATACTATGGCGATTATCTGGAAGCTGGTGCATAAGAGCGAGATTGATAAAGATTGGCCTGATCCATAATCAAAGCCAGCATACATTGACCTTGTTGCTGTTTGGCATATTTTCCTGACATTCTAAAATTACATTGCTGGGACAGTTTACGCTCCCATAGCACATGCTGGCTGCGAATGGCAGCAGTCTGATTCGGATTTAATTTTAGATAAGTTTTATAGCTTTTCTTCAGGCGTTTATTGTGAAATTTTAGCTCTTTATTAAGGCATTTTTCAATTTTAGCAGTATTCCCATAACTGAAATTCATACATTGTGAATATTCTTTGGAATACCCCATAGCAGCCTGTGTTTGAGCGGAAGTACCCACAAAAGCAACTAAAAACCACGCAAGACGCATAACATCCCCTTTACCGAAAGCGGTACAATCCTAATAAATGTTTAACAATCAATATTGTTTAAATTATCCACTGATATTAACGTAGTCCAGACAAAAATCCTATGCATTTCTTGGAAAGAAAGATTCCACAGTTCCACAATTGAAAATTGGCCTGTGACCCTCATATAATTCATATTCAATCTTCAAACGAGCCTCTATCTATGAGCTATAAGCACAATAATCTTATGGCGATGCGCCAGAATTACTGGAATGATCAAGCATCCGGTCAGGTGCAGCAAGAAAAGGGATTTTTACAGTCGGCCTTGATACAGCATGGCGTATTTACCGATGCAACGCTGGAAGATGCCAAATATCTGTTCTTTGGCTTGCCAAGTATTGTGATTGTTAAAGGTTATTCTCTGGGCTTCATGCATGACAGCGTACAGCGTCTGATTCATCAACATATTCAAACAAATAAACAACAGTTGCAGCAACGATCTGAATTAAAAATCCAATTTCAAATGGCATAATGCCCTGTCTAAACTGATACTGGTTGGTGAATAATTGAAAGCTTGCCTAGCTTTTACTATGAATTCAGCCGCTTAAACTTTTTTAATACGTGCAGAAACGCTAATATCTCTTACAATGATTTATTCTGCTTCATGCTGATGATGAAAGGATCGAGTTTACATGTCAGATCAGAACGATAAGCTTAAACAACTGAAAACCTCCTCTATGGATCGACGCTTATCGATCGCAAAGGCATCCTTGCTGGCAGGCACACGTTGGGCGGCTTCTAGTGCAAGCTCCATGTTCTCGAGCGAAGAAGATAAAGAAAAGAAACGTAAAAAAGCCATGAAAGAACAGGCTGACTATCTGGTTGCAGAAATCGGTAAGCTCAAGGGTTCTATTGTTAAAATTGGGCAAATGATGGCGCTTTATGGAGAGCATTTTTTGCCTGAAGAAGTCACTCAGGCTTTAAATACCCTGAATAACCAGACAGTTGCACTGGCCTGGCCAGCCATCAGAACCCAATTACAGCAACAGCTTGGTTCAAAACTGGATGACCTCACTATTGATCATGAGCCTTTAGGCACAGCCTCTTTGGCACAGGTACATCGCGCTACCCGAAAATCCGATGGTATGGAACTGGTCTTAAAAATTCAGTACCCCGGTGTAGCGGAAGCCATTGATTCAGATATGAGCCTATTTAAGAACATGCTTAAATTGACGCGTATGGTGCCGCAAACCCGTGAGTTTGACCAGTGGTTCGACGAAGTCCGCGAGATGATGCATCGTGAAGTGGACTATCAGATTGAGGCAGATACAACGCGTCGTTTTGCTGCACGTTTGAAAGATGATCCACGCTATATCGTACCGACGATTATTGATGAATATTGCTCTGATCGAGTGTTGTGCATGACCTTTGAACGTGGTGTGCCAATCAATAGCCCGGTGATGTTATCCCTGCCTCAAGAACGCCGCAACCTGTTAGGCGAAGCCTCTCTGGAAATTGCAGTACGTGAAATCTTTGAATGGGGCGAGATGCAAACCGACCCGAACTTTGGTAACTATCTGGTTCGTCTCGGCAATGGCGATGATGTGCATGACAAGATCGTTCTGCTCGACTTTGGCGCAATCCGTCAGTTTGACCAGCATCTGCTCAGTGTTGCGCGCAACCTGATTCAGGCAGGCTATCATCATGACTCGGATATGATGGTCAAGGCCATGACGGGTTATGAATTTTTTGATTCAATTCCACAAAGTATCAAACCCGATATGGCCAAGGTCTTCTTATTAGCTACTGAAGCATTTAGCTCACCACTGAATAATCAGGAGCTGCCAGCCGGCGTAATGGACGAACATAATCGTTATGACTGGAAAAAGAGTCAACTGCATAGCCGTGTCATGCAACAGGCTTCAAGATCTATGGCGTCGCGTTATTTCAGTGTACCGCCAAAGGAATTTATGTTTATTAGCCGTAAATTTATTGGTGCCTATACCTTTATGACCGTCATTGATGCCAAAACCAATGTACGTGCCATGATTAAAAAACATCTCTCTTAAAATAAATACCTCATAAAGACCCGGATGATTTTGTCATCCGGGTCAATTTTTATTTATTAAAGTTTTTTTTAATTTAGATCTTTCTTCTTATTTTCATTGATTTACATTTTAATTTATTAATCTTAAAAAACCTGTGAACTGACAATTAATCTTGTCACCTACGACATAGTTTTATCCTTGAGCACATGTCAGTATTAAAAAAATAATGTGACGACACCTTAGGATAATCAGAATGAATAATATGGTGAATAAAGCCCAGGGATTTGGCTTGTCTATATTGACCAAAATCGCAGGCAGCGAAGTATTAGACCAGTTGAAGCTGCGTAAATTTGTAGAAAAATCACTTTATCAAAGTTCAAAAGCAGGATTCAAAACTCTGAGTCAAACCCAGAAAATCCTAAAATCTGGCCAAAAGATTGAAAAACAGCGTCTGCCGCATCAATCCAAATCCCTATTTGACCTGAACTTGACTGAAGAACAGCAAATGACTTGTGATGCCATGCAGCAATTTGCCCAAGAGGTGCTATATCCTTTAGCGCATAATGCAGATCAACACGAATTATTTCCTCATGAGCTCTGGCAATACAGCACTGATTTAGGCTTGAATCTCTATGCCCTTCCCGAAGCCTTAGGGGGTGTTGCAGCAGAACAGAATATCGTCAGCAATATTTTAATCACTCAACATTTAGCACAAGGAGATTTCAGCCTGACCGCTGGTTTACTTACGAATTTTAGTGTCATCAATGCAATCACTCGCTGGGGCTCAGAGCAGATTCAGGCAAAATATCTGGGCGCTTTCGCAGAGAATCCTGAGTTGAAGGCCACCTTTGCAGTGCAAGAAGCCACGGCTGCATTTAATCCTTATCAGCTTAAAACCACCGCCATTCATGGTCAGGATCATTATCTCATTAACGGTGAAAAAACCTTGGTAATACTGGGAGAAAATGCGGATATCTATCTGGTCAGCGCCGACCTGCATGGCAAGGCCGACGTGTTTGTCGTGCAACGACATAATACGATGACTGTACAGAAGTCTCCGGCCATGGGATTAAAAGCCACTGAAACTGTGACGCTTAAATTCGTAAATACCCCGGCTCAACGTCTGGGAGATGAAGATTTTGACTATGCAGCTTTTGTTGATCTGGGTAATTTAATGTGGTGTGCGATGGCAGTAGGCACCTGTGAAGCTATTAAGAAATATTGTGTGCAATATGCCAATGAACGTATCGCCTTTGGCGAACCAATTTCTCATCGTCAAAGCGTCGCCTTTATGATTGCCGATATGGCCATTGAAATTGATGCGATGCAGATGCTGATCCTGAATGCTGCGAGTCTGGCTGAATCGGGGCAAAGCTTTCATCGTGAAGCCTATCTGGCCCGTCTGCTCTGCGCAGAAAAATCCATGAAAATCGGCACTGATGGTGTACAAATTTTAGGTGGTCACGGGTTTACTAAAGAACATCCGGTAGAACGCTGGTATCGAGACCTGAGAGCCACTGCTATTCTCCACTCTGGCTTACATGCCTGATCAGAAATTAAAGAAGAATAATTATGAATCTACAAAATCCGCCAAAATTCAAACTCTTGATTGATCAAGCACATGAAGTTGCCGTCAATGTTTTGCGTCCGATTTCACGTAAATATGACAAGGCTGAACATGCTTACCCTATCGAACTTGATATGCTGGCCTCTGTGGTCGATGGTATGAATCAAGGCAGTGAAGGCATGAATGCCGGCGCAGCAGTTAATAAACGTGGTGATGCAGACAGCAATAATAAAAATGGCATTAATATGTCTACCGCCCTGAGTATTATTGAAATGTGTTATGGCGATACTGGTTTATTACTTTCGATGCCACGGCAGGGATTAGGAAACTCAGCGATTGCAGCCGTAGCAAATGAGGAACAATTGCAGCGTTTTCACGGAATTTGGGCCGCCATGGCAATTACCGAACCAGGCTGTGGTTCTGACTCTGCTGCGATCCGTACAACTGCAACCAAAGATGGTACTGATTATATTTTAAATGGTGAAAAAATCTTCGTAACTTCCGGTGAACGGGCAGATGCAGTCGTCGTTTGGGCAACTTTGGATAAAAAACTGGGACGATCAGCAATTAAATCATTTGTGGTGACCAAAGGCACTCCGGGCATGAAAGTTGAACGACTGGAACATAAATTAGGGATTAAATCATCTGATACTGCCGCCATTAGCTTTATCAACTGCCGGGTCCCCGCAAAAAACTTGCTTGGTCATGCGGAAGTTGATGTCGCCAAAGGTTTTGCCGGCGTCATGGAAACCTTTGATAATACTCGTCCATTAGTCGCTGCAATGGCAATTGGTTGCGCGAAAGCTTCACTAGAACGCATCAAGGAGATTTTTAAGGATCAGCTGGACTCCACTTATGCCACACCGTATTTACAAAGCTCTAATATCGCAGCACAAATCTATCGCATGGAAGCCGAATGGGAAGCCGCACGCCTGCTGATGCTGAAAGCTGCATGGATGGCCGATAATCGTAAACCAAATTCGCGTGAAGCCTCTATTGCCAAAGCCAAAGCAGGCCGGATCGGTAATGAAATCACCTTAAAATGTGTCGAACTCGCAGCAGCCATTGGTTATAACGAAACTGAACTTCTAGAAAAATGGGCACGTGATTCCAAGATTCTGGATATTTTTGAAGGGACCCAACAGATTCAGCAACTCATTATTGCCCGACGGGAATTAGGGAAATCATCGAGCGAATTAAAATAGTGATTGCTCATTAAATAACGAATTAAAATTATTTTAGTTGATTAAATGATGGATTTTTTAAGGGTTTAAGGCTATAAAAATTCATCTTTTTTAAAATAAAATCAGTTTAATATGTACTCTATTCGTCCTATTCAGCCTCAAAATAATGCACAAATTGCCAAGGTCATTCGTGAAGTTTCTATAGAGTTTGGTCTTGCCGCAGAGTCCGGCTTTGCGGTAGGTGATTCAATTCTAGATAATTTATATGAATTCTATAACCAAACGCATGCAGCTTACTGGGTTATTGTGGATGAACGGAATCAGGTTTATGGCGGTGGTGGAATTGCTCCCTTACAAGGTGATGCAAACATTTTAGAAATTCAGAAAATGTACTTTTTACCTGAGATCCGTCAACAAGGTTCTGCCAAAAAAATCTTAGAACTATCCTTTGAATTTGCACAGGCTCATCAGATTAAGGCAGTCTATTTAGAAACAACTAAAACGCTATGGCAAGCAATAAATCTCTATGAAAAATTAGGTTTTCAGCATTTATCTCAGCCCAAAGGCAATACCGGACATAGTAAGGCCTGTGAAATCTGGATGCTTAAAACTCTTGCAACTTAGAACAGGGTTTTACCAGATTTATAAGATTAGTGCAGAAATATAATACTTTTATCTGCACTAAGCTTGACTCTTATATTTAGGCTGCCTAACATCGAAATAGGTTTATTCAGGCATGGAATCCACAGTTTGTTTTTTTCTTATCTCTTCAATCCAGCTCAATCTCAATCTTCATTATTTCATTCTTATTCTTTTAAATTTTCCTCTATTTTATTGAGTACCTTTCTTTTTGCTGGCTGCTCATCCTTGGGTGGAGGCTCTATAGAAAAACGTGCAGCTAAATTGTCTAAAGGCATTCAAACTGCGTATTCTACTCCTGCGGATACAGCTAATCGTGTTTCTCCTTTGATTGTGCAGCATGCGCAAAATCAGGGTGTAGATCCCCTACTAATAGCAGCAGTGATTCGTCAGGAATCCACTTATCGTAGCCAAGCTACTTCTCCTGCAGGTGCTGTAGGATTAATGCAAGTAATTCCAAGATACTGGCAACAAACTTGTCCAGGTGATTTATATAGTGAGAACAGTAATATCCAGTGCGGAACTTATATTCTTGCTAAGTATACTCAATCATCTGGCAACTGGAAGAAAGCTCTTGCCTACTATAATGTGGGTCCGTCAGGTTATGAGAATAATCGCAAAATGCGCAAACAGGGTAAACGGTATGCCAAACAAGTGAAACAACATAAAAAAATATTAAAGAACTCTCTTTAATTATTTAATAATATGAGTCCAATAATCATGCTTAGGCTATTTGAAGTAAATTAAGAAAAATTTTTTAATTTCTCATCATAGTGGATTCTAGATTCGTTACTCTGTGTAGTCCATCTATAAGTTATTTCGCAACAACAATGTATGTATATAGCTAAAATAGCCAGCAGTAAAAAACCAGCGAATCGCTGGTTTTTTTATTTCCTGCATTTCAACAGCGGCATCTATACTTTGCAGGCTTGGTAGGCTCTTATAAGCCAGATCATTTCGACTTAGGACCAGCCCCGTAATCATGTGCCCAAAGCTGATGTTATCGGGCTTTGAAATCACGCTCTCTCCCCTTAGATTATTCCTTTCAGGCAGCTCTAGCCGCTCCAATACCTTTTATACATCTAAAAAGTGACTAAGCTTTTTACCTAAACTCTAGGCCTAAAAAAACACCCCCTATCCTTAGATAGGGGGTGTTTCGAATAATGAGCTGGCGATGACTTACTCTCACATGGGTAATCCCACACTACCATCAGCGCTAAGAGGTTTCACTTCTGAGTTCGGGAAGGGATCAGGTGGTTCACTCTTGCTATGGTCGCCAGCACAACTGTTTATGACTTTGC
>NZ_LSZJ01000004.1:0-49766 GCF_001647575.1 Acinetobacter sp. SFD | reverse complement strand
TATTAGCATCCCTTTCGAGATGTTGTCCCCCACTAATAGGCAGATTCCTAAGCATTACTCACCCGTCCGCCGCTAGGTAAAGTAGCAAGCTACTCTTCCCCGCTCGACTTGCATGTGTTAAGCCTGCCGCCAGCGTTCAATCTGAGCCATGATCAAACTCTTCAGTTTAAAATCAGTAGCACCTTAAAGGGTGCCAATCTTGGCTCATCAATTTTCTGACAAATATTTCTCAAATAAACTTCGAGTAATTTCTACCATCAATCAATGAAAATAATTTCGATCAATCAACCAGTAAAAATCCACACAAGTTGTTCTTCATAATCTCTTAATGATTTCCTTAAAACCTCATCAGTTTTAAGCTCCAACCCAATCATTTAACGTTTCGTTTCATGCATTGCGTTGGCGTGCTGCGTATTCTATACAGTTTCAAAACAAGCGCAAGAGCTTTTCTTGAAAATATTCAGAAAAAACCATCGTACGTTTATTTTTTAACCTGAAACTCTATTTTTAACACTTTTTTTGAGTTTTTCTACCTATTTCAGCATGCAAATTTTAAGCAAATGTTAATTTTACTCTTCTGCCTTCATAAAAAAAGATCACCTTAATGGTGATCTTTTTGATTCTTTATTAAAATATTTTAATTTGCCTGCTCAGCGAGCCACGTCATAAATTTTTGACGCTCAGCTTTAGAAGCCTTCTGCCATAATTGAATCAGCTGCTGATTATTCAGTTCTGCTGACTGAGTATATACAGCTGCTGGTTGATTAACTGCTGTCATAGCTTGAGTTGTCATATCTACTTTTTTAGTCAACACATGATTTCCAAACCATGTTTTCACTGCATCTTTAGCACCCGTCTGCTGGACTAAGAGCTGATTTTTTGCATCATATAGGCCAATAATAGGCTGATCTTTGTATTTTTGCGCTGCATCAAAATCTTTAGGAGCGCTCATCAAAGCCAACCTATAAGTTTCACCCTCGATCAGCTCAGGAGTTTTTACAGTTACTACGCCAGATTTCAAGATGTCATGTGAATTATCTGAGTGCTGGAAAAATTCGTTATAACGTACGCTAATCGCATTTACCCCCGCATTCAAGGTATAAGCCTGATTTGAACGCAAGAAACCTGATTTCACTTCCTGATCATTTATAGCAACAATTTTTATTTCTTCAGGTACTGTAACGGTTACAGCTGAAAAAGCCGATGTACTAAATAAAAACACTGCTGCTGTTGCCGCAATACCTAAATCCATATCCATTACTCATTATTGGCTGTTTATTAAAAATAAGCACTATCTGCCTTTTAAATGACAATCCAATGACAAAAGTTGAAAATAATATAGCCTGAACTTCTAGAATTTATTCAGCTAGACATATTAGATAGTAGGTGAACACAACTCTAACGCATAAAAAAAGAAGCATTATCCTGCTTCTTTTAATCTGGTTTTTTTAACTAAAGCTCATTAGGTAAAAGTCTTGAATCGCTCCGCATCATCTATAAAGGTTTTCTCACCTGCAGGGGCTTCTATTGAACCAAATACCAGTTGAGCGCGAAGTTTCCAGGAAGGCGGTATATTAAAAGTTCGTGCGACCTCTTCATCAATAATCGGATTGTAATGCTGTAACGAAGCACCAATATTTACTTCTGCCAAAGCAGTCCAGGTTGCAAACTGTGCAATCGCAGAAGAATGCTCTGACCAGACCGGAAAATTATCGGCATAGAGTGCGAACTGCTCCTGCATCGACTTCACTACATCCTGGTCTTCATAGAATAGCGCAGTACCGTAACCTGCAGCAAACGCATTGATCTTGTTATTGGTTGCCTCAAATGCATCTGCTGACACGAGGTCACGCAAAGTTTCGCGTACAATATGCCAGAAGGTATCATGTGATTGACCAAATAAAATGACCACACGTGAGGTTTGCGAATTAAAAGATGAAGGACTGAATTTCACTGCATCTTTAATAATTTGTTCGATTTCTGCCTGATCCAGTTTTACATTTTTTCCAATCGAATAAATGCTACGGCGTTTCTTCATCTGATCTAAAAATGTCATGAATTCACCTCTGTATACCTTGATTATTAATAAATCGATCAAGTCATACTACGTGTTTTAAGCACCCATAACAGGTGCATTTCGATAACATTGTGTTTCATTTATATAACGCTTGGATTTATATCTGAGTAGCAGGTATGGATCTGACTTCATCACAGCCACCATGCTATTCACTACCACTCTATTCACAGTGTTTTAATTCAATATTTTAAAACGGTACTGATCCAACTGTTGCAATTTTTCTTCTACCGTTTGCTCAATTGATCCAAAGCACAGCTGGGCACGCAACAACCAATTCTTGTCGATGTCAAAATGCTCAGCGACTTTTTCATCAATTAGGGGATTATAATGCTGCAAGGAGGCTCCCAAGCCAGAATCTGCCAATGTCGCCCATACAGCAAATTGTGCCATACCGGAAGTTTGTTCAGACCATGCTGGAAAATCTTCACTATTTAATGGCATTTTCTTTTGCAATTGTTGAATCACAGACTGATCTTCATAAAATAAAATCGTGCCATAGGCTTCAGCACACTGATTCAGTTTCAGCTCCACTCCTTCATAAATATGCTCTGGTACATGCTGGCGCTGAACCTGTTTCACAATTTCCCAGAATTGATGATGAGCATCTGCAAATAACACGGCAATGCGCGTACTTTGGGAATCATAGGCGGAAGGACAGCTACGCACTGCTTCCTGAATGATTTCGCAAAGATAGGCCTGACTATAATGCACCCGTTTACCCAACGCATAAATACTGCGGCGCTTTTTCAACTGATCAATAAAGGTCAGCTCCAGATCCTCATTCAGTTTATTTTTTTTTGAAAACTTAAAGTCCTTGGTTATATCGCTTGTTAATACCTGACCAATCTTATCTAGCAATGCCATTTTCTACCCCACAAAACCAAGCTAAAACAGCCTGAATAATCCCGTAGAATTATAATGGTTTTATTGAGCTAAATAACTTTGCTTGATTTTTTCAAGCTGCTTTTTAGAGCATTCAAACCCGTTAAAAACAACAAACTCCGCACTTGGCGGAGTTTATGTGAACTATAACGCATTATTTATTTTTCAGTTTCAAACAATGCAGCGACAAATGACTTAGCGGAAAATGGACGCAAATCATCAATTTTTTCACCCACACCAATAAACCGGATCGGCACATGGGTACGACTGGCAATATTAAACAGCACACCACCTTTGGCAGTCCCATCCAGTTTGGTAATGGTCAAACCTGTTAAGCCCACTGCCTCATCAAACATTTCAACCTGATTAATGGCATTTTGACCTGTTCCGGCATCCACCACCAACATGACTTCATGCGGTGCAGTCGCATCAATTTTCTGCATGACACGTTTTACTTTGGTCAATTCCTGCATCAAATGACCTTTGTTATGCAAACGACCCGCTGTGTCTGCAATTAATACATCTACACCCTTGGCCCGGGCACTTTCAAAAGCATCGAAAATGACCGAAGCCGAGTCAGCACCATGACCTTGAGCCACGACTGCAATATTATTACGCTCACCCCAGATCTGTAGCTGTTCCGTTGCAGCTGCACGGAAAGTATCACCTGCTGCCAGCATAACAGTCTTGCCTTCACCTTGTAGGCGTTTGGCCAGTTTGCCAATCGTCGTGGTTTTACCAACACCATTTACACCCACCACCAAAATTACATAAGGTGATTTGTTTGGATCAATATGCAGCGGTTTTACCCGTGGTGCCAATAAAGCCACCAACTCTTCCTGAAGCGCTTTATAGAGGGAATGCGAGTAGATCAAATCACCACGTGCCGTACGTTCAGTCAGGTTAGTAATAATGGTCTTAGTTGCATCGACACCAATATCAGCCACCAGAAGCTGCTCTTCGACTTCTTCTAATAATTCATCATCAATTTCTTTACCACCGATCAGGATATTGACCATCCCATCGGCAAGGTTTTTACGGGTTTTGGTTAAACCCTCTTTCATACGGCTAAAGAAGCCACCTTTTGCCGCAGAATCTTCATTTTCAGTTTCTGTGGTAACAGGTGCAGAAACTACAGCTGCTTCGCTTGGCGTTTCTACGATAGGCACATTGACCGCAGGTAAGCTCGGTAATGTGACATCATCATCTCCGATATCAGCATCAATCAAAAATTTGTTTTGCCCATTAGATTGCTGTTGCATGCCGAATCCTTGAAAAGCATTGCGTTAAAAACCCAGATTCTACCATAACTTGCCTGCTTTGCAGCTAGCAATGCAATTGCTGGACAAACATACCAAAAAGCTACAGCTCTCGGTTGCTTTCAAGCACGCATTTATTAAAAATAACTCTAAATACAAATGCCTATTTTGGGAGATCTAGTGTTCACTACCTTTTTTACTGTCTCCTCTTTCTCTCAAATGATCCAACAGATGATCTATCCATTCGGTGCAGCGGTCTTGTTTAGCCTGAGTTGTAGCGCAGTTCAAGCTCAAACCAGAAGTGAATTATCACGGACTACTTTTGAAACCACGTTAAGTAACGGTTTAAAAGTCATAATTCGGGAAGACCATCGTGCGCCCATGGTAATGACACAAATCTGGTATAAAGTCGGCAGTAGTGATGAATCCGGGAATATTCTGGGGGTATCACATGCACTTGAACATATGATGTTCAAAGGCACCCACAAAGTCCCAAATGATGAATTCACCCGTCTTAGCCGGATTTATGGCGGCAGTATCAATGCGGCTACCTTTACCAATTACACCAATTATTATCAGCTCTATCCTAAGGCCTATTTTCCTATGGCACTGGAACTTGAGTCTGACCGTATGAGCAATTTATTACTGCGGCAGCAGGACTTCGAGCCAGAAATTAAAGTTGTCATGGAGGAACGGCGCCAGCGTACCGATGACAATCCGCGAGCGCAAGCCTTTGAACGGTTTAAATGGATCAGTTATCCGACCAGTCACTACCGTCAGCCAGTGATTGGACATATGAAAACCCTGAATAATATTCAGTTGAATGATGTCAAAAAATGGTACCGGGACTGGTACAGTCCGAATAATGCTATTTTGGTGATTGTCGGAAATATCGAATCTGAAGCTGCTTTGGCTCAGGTACAAAAATATTTTGCCGACATTCCCGCACGCCTAACCCCAGCACGCAATGATGTACTGGAGTTTGAGCGTTTGGGTTATCGGCATATGGAGATCAACAGCAATGTTCAGGTGCCCAATCTTTATATGACCTGGAACGTAAAATCATTAACCACAGCTAAAAACCCGCAAGATGCCTATGCATTGAGTATTATTCGCAGTCTTTTGGACAGTGGGATTTCTTCCCGCCTGCAAGATCGCCTGATAAGAGATCGTAAAATTCTAACCTCTGTCAGCGTGTCTTATGATCCTTATAATCGTGGTGACAGCCTGTTTGGTATTTCAGCACTTCCTGTTTCAGGTGTTAGCCTGGCAGAAGCACAAGCTGCAATTCAGGATGAAATTGATTTACTAAAAACTGAATCTATTTCCGAGCGAGAACTGGAGCGCATCAGCACACGTTTTATTTCAAGTCTGATTTATAGTCAGGATGATCTGGCTGGACAGGCCAGAATGATTGGAAATCTGGAGGTCAATGGCTTGAGTTATCGCCTGATGGATGAGTTACCAAAACACTTTGAAAGCGTCAGTACTCAAGATATCCAGCGCGTCGCCAATGCCTATTTTGTCAGAGAAAACCTCAGTACACTTTATCTCTCACCCGAACAAAACACCCATTAACGGGGATTATAAATGCTTCAAGTTTATCCAATTTTGCTTATTTATGTTTTAAGTTTGAGTACGGCTATTCATGCAGAAAACTATCTGGACCATCAGCCTGACCAAAATGATAATCCGAGTCAGTTACAGTCTATTCCTCTGTTACAAAGTCTTAAAAATATCAATCCGCAACGTGAATTTCAGGCCCCTTATATTCATGACCTGAATAATCGCTACAAGGTACGTACGCTATTTGTTGAAACCCAAGATCTTCCCATGGTAGATATCCAGCTGACCTTCAATGCCGGCTCGGCCCGCGACGAGGAAATTGCTAAAGGACTGTATGGTCTATCCAATATGGCAGCCAAACTGATGCGTGAAGGCACAGATAAATATAGCGCAAATCAGGTAGCGGCTGTTTTTGACCAAACTGGCGCACAATTCAGCGTACAAGCATATCGGGACATGTTCGTAATTCGTCTACGTACGCTCTCAGACCCAAAAAAATTAGAACCCGCCTTAGCAATGATGATGGAGGTTATAAAGAATGCTTCCTTTAAACCGTCTAGCATCAATTTGGCCTTAAGTAATACCCAAGTGGGGCAAAAGCAACTACAGGAAAACCCCAGCCGGCTGATGGATATCCGTTTTTATCGCACCCTTTATGGTCAACATCCTTATGCAGAACCAGTCACTGGCACCCAAGGCAGTACCAAAAAAATTAACGCAGAATTATTAAAAAAATTCCGTGATCAATTTCTGGTGGCACAAAATATGAATATTGCCATTACCGGAAAACTGAGTCCTAAACAGGCACTCGAGCTGTCTGAACGAATTGCCGGTAATTTACCTCAAGGACAAAAAGCAGCAGCATTACCAACGCCTGAGATTAAATCTGGTTTTGAAGTAGTACATTTACCCTATAACTCGTCTCAGGCACATGTCATCTTTGGACATCTAGGACCGACCCGCTTTACTACGGATAAACTGGCTTTAGAGATCGCTAATCGAATATTTGGGGGTGGTGGTTTTAATTCAGTACTCATGCAGGAGCTTCGGGTAAAACGAGGTTTTACCTACGGAGCTTATAGTTCATTCAGCTTTACTCAGTCGCCAGGAGTATTCAGCTTCAAATATGCTACACGTCAGGATCAACTGCTAGACAGCATTCAGGTCGCACATCGGGCATTTATCAACTTCGTTAGCCAACCCATTAATGGTCAGCGTCTGGAAGAAACCAAAGCTGGCATGCTGCGTGCCTTCCCTAATGTTTACAGCAGTAATGCCACTATCAATGCCCAGTTAGGCAATATGGGCTTTTATAGCGAGCAAAGTAATTATCTATCCAGTTATTCGGAACGTTTGGCTCAAGTCACGGCTACAGATGTACAAAATGCCATACGCAAGCACTTCCATCCCGATCGCTTAACACTAATCATCGTTAGTAAAGAACTGGATAAAACTGCATTGGAAATGCGTTTGGAACAAAATTTGATTGATGCAAATTTTTACTTGCCCGCTCGTCCTCTACCTAGCGCATCTCCACAGAGACCGGTGGAAGCTGACGTGCCCGTAACGACTCCTGCTGATAAGCCTGCATCAATTTAAGATATTGCCCACTACGGATATGCTGCTGCTCTAACAGAGCGAGTGCCATATCCTGAGTTTGGGGAAGATTTTGCTGCTTAGACAATTGCTGAATTTGAGTAACTTGCGACATGCTCAACGGACGGTATAAAGCAAATGCGGCTAAAAACAGGATCACCACAACAATAAAGATAACAACACTATTATAAATCTGTTCCAGATTAATTCTGCTGAAAAGTTGATTTAGTTTTTCTGAATCTATAGACATACACTACCTCAGGTTAAAGGTAGTGTATGATTGCCATTGCACAAGTTCAAGTCAGCACAGCGAATATTCATAAGGACTGAAAATCTGCTTATGCCAAGCTTAATTCATTGCTTTGGTTAGAATTGTAGAATAGAGTACCGCCGCTACCACTGCCAGTACGAGTAGAATCGCAAATTTACTTAAACCTGCTTCTGCTTCAGGTGGATGCAAGCGGTCTTCGTCTGCAATACGGACTAATTCGCCATTATAGAGTTTATAAAACTGCTCACGCTGGTTTTCGTCCAGCTCACGAGTGAAATCATATACTTCTTTACGCTGTGCCAGACCATATTCACCCAAATGGGTGTATTTACTAAATATAGCAGCATCAAGCTTTTTGCGATGCAAATCTGCAAGCTCCATAATTTGCCCTGCAGTCGGCGGCATATCAAATTTCACACCATCTAAAGTTCTTGTCGTCATGGCTTTCTCCTTGTTGTTTGCTATCCATTTACAATGTAGCTTAATAATATTTATAGTTGTGTATAGTTTAATCAGTTAAACTATAACTGAAGTAAACAAACAAATTCGAATGGTTGACTTTTCCATTATTTTGTAATATTAGTTTAACAATACTAATTTATATTTGTATTTAGACTCATAAGTCTATCCTGAAATCATAATTAAAATTAAGGAGTTTATATATGATTCAACAATTCTCTCAGCATGATCTGGAACATCTGTATGCAGATGCCGTGAATACCATTCAATCACAAATGAACTTTGTCGATGCGGTAAAACAGCTTGAAGAAGCAGCTCGCGCCGGCCATGGTAAAGCAGCACTTTTTTTAGCAGAACTTTACTATCAGGGTTTCCGTGTAGAACGAGATTCACTCAAAGCCCAGTACTGGCAAAACATGGCCACGATGAAAGCATAAAAGAACGTCACCTAGGTGGCGTTTTTTTATGCCATATTTTCAATAAACCGCAATCAATACATATTTTCTTACGATTACTTGCAAAGCTGAAACAGTAATTACTTATAAAGTTTCTAGAATAGGGGCTGTCATCCAATAGCACTTAATTCCAATGAAACCACGAACAATTATTCAAATTGATCCGATCTGCAAAGAATTTCTTCTGAAGATTACAATGCTGAAATCCATGATGAATTGTGGCGAGCTATGGGGCGCATATCATAAAGGTTGGGCAATGATGCGCGACCACGAAGACTGCATCTTTCCATTTTGGCTTAATCCACTCGATGCCCAAAATTACGCTCAACAACATTGGCCGCATTACATTCCACGTAAAATTAATTCTGAAGATTTTGAAAATGCGTTATTACCAACCTTATCACGACTGAATGTTACACCCGCCCTATGCAATACCAATGGCACCAGACTTAAACTAACTGCTGCACAAATGCGTCACCTATTTTTTTCGCAACAAAGACTGCACATTGCTTAAATAACATGCTATTTATAAAGAGTAAAACTTAAAAACCTAGAGATGTTCAGGTTGAATACATACTCAAGGATTAATAATAAATTGACCGATAAGGATGATTAAGCATGACCAATGTGGCACAGGTGCTCAGTGAAAAAATGCATCAAGCTATTTATACCATCCGTCCAGATTCTACAGTTTTAGAGGCCATCACCTTGATGGCCGAAAAAGGAATCGGGGCGCTGGTAGTCACCCATGAAGACAGCGTGGTGGGAATTTTGTCAGAACGGGATTACACCCGTAAGATTGCCCTGATGCAAAGAACCTCATTTGATACTACAGTCAATGAGATCATGACTTCTAAAGTGATTACCGTGACATCAGCCACTACGGTAGAAGACTGTTTATCGCTGATGACTGATCGTCACCTGCGTCACTTACCCGTGGTCGAACATGAAAAACTGATCGGTTTGATTTCAATTGGAGATTTGGTCAAAGCAGCTATGGAGGACCAACGCAAACTGATTGAGCAATTACAGCAATATATCTCAGGTTAAAATAATATCACCACTCCCCCCAACATAGAAAGACCATGTAAATATCCAAAATTTAAACAACACAAAGATAAACCATCATATTTGAGATATAAAAAATCCCGGCACATGTACCGGGATTTTTTATATCAACATTTTGAATACAATCAGTTTAAACCGAGTTTTTCTGCTACATAATCTGAGTCTTTATCACCACGGCCCGATAAGTTCACCACAATCTTGGTATCTTTTGGCAGTTTCCCTGCTTCACGAATGGCCCAAGCCACCGCATGCGAACTTTCCAGTGCAGGTACAATACCTTCTACGCGTGACAGTGTCATAAATGCATCCAGACATTCCTGGTCGGTCGCAGTCGTATACTCGACCCGCCCCAAATCTTTCAGCAAACTATGCTGTGGTCCCACACCCGGGTAATCCAGACCAGAAGCAATTGAATGCACTGGCAATGGCTCGCCTTGTTCATTTTCCAGAACATAACAGGCCATACCATGTAACTGGCTCGGTTTACCTAAGGTCAAAGTAGCTGAATGCATATCAGTATCTAAACCATGACCTGCTGGCTCCACACCGACCAGCTTCACATCCGGTTCATTTAAAAATGCAGTGAATGCGCCGACTGCATTAGAACCACCACCAACACAAGCAACGATGTAATCAGGATTTGCACCAAAACGTTCATTGGTCTGAACTTTAATTTCATCGCCAATAATCGACTGAAAATCACGTACCATCATCGGGAATGGGTGCGGTCCAACCACCGAACCGATAGCATAGATGTAATTTTTCGGATCTTTCAAATATTCTTCAAAAGCACTATCGACTGCATCTTTAAGCGTAGCTGTACCGCGAGTCACAGAAATCAGTTTGGCACCCAGAATTTTCATCTTGACGACGTTTGGATGTTCTTTTTCGATATCCACTTGCCCCATATGAATTTCACATGGGATACCCACCAAGGCACATGCAGTTGCCAAAGCAACACCATGCTGGCCGGCACCGGTTTCTGCGATGACTTTGGTCTTGCCCATATATTTGGCCAGTAAAGCTTCACCCAGACAGTGATTGATCTTGTGCGCGCCGGTATGATTCAGATCTTCACGTTTCAGATAAATCTGCGCCCCGCCAAGCTGTTCAGAAAGGCGTTTGGCATGAAATAGTGGACTTGGACGACCGACATAATGAGCAAACAGGTCTTTCAGTTCATTCTGAAATTCTTCAGTCTGACGAATTTCCTGATAGGCCACATTAATATCATCCATGGCCTGTTTCAGATCGGGTGGAATAAACTGACCGCCATATCGACCAAAAAAACCCTCTTCATTGGGTAATGCAATACCATTAATTTGATGAGTCATAATCATGCCCGAGATTTTAAATAAAAGATAATGAGTGACTTTATACTAGAATAATTTGTTTTAAATCACTAATAACTCTAACTAAAGTCACTTATAGATAAATAGAATTAACGCGCAAGATATTTGGTCATGTCTTCAATGCCTTTCAGCGTCATTGGAAACATATGATTTTCAAATATTTGCTGGATCAGACCAATGGTATGGGTGTAATGCCAGTATTTTTCTTCTTCCGGATTCAGCCAGGCAGTTTTATCAAAATGCTGACGCAGACGCTGTAACCAGACCTGTCCAGCTTCATCATTCATATATTCAACCGAACCACCGACAGAATTCAGCTCATACGGTGCCATACTGGCATCACCGACCACAATCACGCGGTAATCGCGGCCATAGGTATTGAACAAATCCCAGGTATTCATGCGTGAACTGGAACGACGGACATTATCTTTCCAGACATAGTCGTACAGACAGTTATGAAAATAAAAATATTCCAGGGTTTTGAATTCGGTTTTCGCAGCACTGAACAGCTTTTCACACTGGGCAATATGCGCATCCATCGAACCACCGACATCGAACAGCATTAAAACTTTAATACGGTTACGACGCTCGGGCACCAGTTGTACATCCAGAATACCCTGCTTGGCCGTTTCACGAATCGTACCATCAATATCCAGTTCTTCGGCTGCACCCTGACGGGCAAACTTACGCAAACGGCGCAATGCCATCTGCATCTGGCGGCTACCCAAAATCTGTTCATCATCCAGATTGCGGTATTGACGCTGCTCCCAGACTTTCACCGCAGAACGCTTACGTCCCGGCCCGCCAATACGCACACCTTCAGGATGATCGCCATAGGCACCAAAGGGTGAAGTACCACCGGTACCAATCATCTTGTTACCGCCCTGATGTTTTTTATGCTGTTCGCGCAGACGCTCTTCCAGCATTTTCATCAGTTCTTCTAGCGATCCGGCTTTTTTCAGCTCTTCGCGCTGCTCCGGGGTCAGATGCTTCTCGAGTAATTCGAGATCGAACCAGTCTTTGGGCAGCTTATGCACCTGATTTAGCAGTTCATCCAGATCAAAGGTCGCGATACCATCAAAATAGTCTTTCATGGCACGATCGAACTTGTCGAAATAGCGCTCGTCTTTGACCATGACGGTTTTGACCAGCTGATAGAACTCGTCCTGATCGGCAAACACCAGACCTGCAGCAACCGCCTGATTCAGGTCAATCAATTCGCGGGTCGATACCGGTACGCCGTATTTGCGTAAGGTATAAAACAGTCGCACAAACATGCGTGTTTCTCCCTTAACGACGTGACATAAATGCTAGACGTTCAAGCAACTGTACATCTTGCTCATTTTTAATCAAGGCGCCGTATAGAGGCGGAATTGCTTTGGATTTATCAGTATTGCGCAGAATATCTTCCGGCATATCATCTGCCATGAGCAGGCTGAGCCAGTCGATCAGTTCAGAAGTTGAAGGTGGTTTTTTTAAACCCGGAACTTTACGAAGTTGGAAGAATACCTGTAAGGCTTCATTCACCAATGTTGCAGAGATATTGGCAAAATGCACATCGATGATTTCACGCATAGTGGCTTCATCCGGGAATTCGATGTAATGGAAGAAGCAACGGCGCAGGAAAGCATCTGGCAATTCTTTTTCATTATTTGAGGTAATGATTACGATTGGACGCTGTATTGCCGTAATGGTTTCGCCTGTCTCGTATACATAGAACGACATTTTATCAAGTTCATGCAGCAAGTCATTTGGAAACTCGATGTCTGCCTTGTCAATTTCATCAATCAGCAGGACACAGCGCTCTTCACTGGTAAAGGCTTCCCACAATTTGCCAGGCTTAATGTAGTTCTTGATGTCATAGACACGATCATCACCCAACTGACTGTCACGCAGGCGCGATACGGCATCGTATTCATACAGGCCTTGCTGTGCTTTGGTGGTGGATTTAATGTGCCAGGTGATCAATTTTAAACCCAGACTTTGTGCGACTTGCTCGGCCAGTAAAGTCTTACCTGTACCCGGCTCACCTTTGACCAGTAACGGTTTTTGCAAGCTGCGGGCAGCTTTCACCGCAAGTTTTAAACTGTCAGTCGCAATGTACTGATCGGTACCTGAAAATTGTTGAATATCAGCAGACATGATTGAACCTTATTTTTTTACTTACAGCGGTGAACTTTTCTCGTGAACACGAATATTGCTTTTGTTCGACACATAAGTCGACCAGCAATAGCCAATCACAGAACCAATCCCAATGACAAATAAAATAAGTGACGCATTAATCCAAACTAAAGGCTGCTCTTTGGTTAGCATCCCGAATAACAGCCCAAAAATCGCGGGTGCAATGGAAGCATTCGGTCCCTCAGACACAGTGGGTGTCAGCAAAACGGCGAAGGCTATAATCCACAAAAAACCACCCATAGGTTTAGGCAAGCGTTTGGTCACACCATACCAGCACCATAAAGCAATCAAGCTGCCGAGCAGGTAAACTGCTACGGCAATGCTCTGTTCAGGAATTGAGTCTAATACAGCGACATAACCATTCATTTCACAACTCCTGAATTAACATTAAGCACCACGAAGCCCTTCTGGCTCTACAGCATTCGGGTCAATTAAACCTTCGGGCGGCATTTGCAGAAAGAAACCGCGGGTTTCAATAGAATCCATCACATGCAGAACATTGGCACGTGCCAGTTTACGCGATTCGCTTAATTCAAGATGCATGACAAAAGTCGCACGCCCAAATGCTGCCTGTACTGCTTCAGTTAATACACTTAAAGGCTCGAATGTTTCAGCTTCGCTTTCATTCGCAGGACGCGCCACATACAGATACATCTCACTTTTTTTGCTGGATTTGTAGATAGACACTTGCATATTTCAAACGACTTTTCTGGAAAAACAACCGCAAGGATACATCAAAAAAAAGACAGAAACATTAGCCACGTCTCATGCATCAGTCGTGATTTTGTATAATTGCTTTTTCTTTAACCAATCCTGCAGCCAATTACTCGCTGACTTTCATCTGGGTAGACAGATAAGATTCATCCTGATGCAATACCTCAATCAGGGGCCGAGTTAATAACTCATAGCGCCATCCAAGCAGATAATCCGGCAGATCCTGTTCATCCTTGTGAAAGACTACATGCTGATACAGTGCATTCAACCATTTCTTGCGCATCAGCACTTCTTTGGGAATCGAGGTTTCATTGACCACATGTTGAATAATTGCATCAATTCTGTCGCCGATATCTCGGGAAGAGTGGCGGATTGGACGTGCCAGGCGTAAGGGCCATTCGGCCTGGTCAGGCAGGAATTTCAACAGATCTAAAATCGTTTTGCCATGTTCGCGTAAAATATTGCCCCGAATATCTTTAACATGGCTAAGCTGAAAATTATTGCGCGGAAACTTTTCGACCAGATCAATCATGCTCGAATTTTTCAGGATAAAACTGCGTGGCTGATTCAATGCTTTGGCAATCTGATCACGCCAGACCATCAATTGCTGCAATTGCATCAGTTGACGGCGTGAATGCCGGTAATTTCCAACATCCTGATACAACAAGGCCGTAGGTGTATCTTTACCAATTTCCTGTGTCAGGAAACGACAATCCTGTAAGGCAAAATCCAGCAGATCTTTCGCATCCAGCTCATGTTTGATTTTTTCCGACAGTTGTACCAGATAATGCACATCATTGGCCGCATACAGTAATTGGTCTGAGCTGAGTGGACGTGCCAGCCAGTCAGAACGGGTCTGGTCTTTTTCAATATCGACTTCCAGCATCTGCTTGAGTGCATTTTGATAGCTAACTTGCAAACCATGTCCCAGAAATGACATACCGATCTGGGTATCGAATACATTACTCAGCGATTTTTTCTGGGTATAGTGATAGATCAGGTCGATATCTTCACTACAGGCATGAAAAATATTTTGCTGTGCGTCAAAAATTTTATTAAGGAACTCAGTCAAATCCAGTGTGGTACCATCCAGCAAATAAACCTGGTTGTCTACATTAATCTGGAACACACCCAGCTTAGGCCACAAGGTATCGACCTTGATAAACTCGGTATCCAACCCGTAAACTGAATTCTGGTCCATTAGTTTCAGTACAGGAGTTAAGTCGTGCTGGTGTTGAATAAATTGAAACATAAAGACTGAGTCTAAATTTAGATGCTCGATAAAACCATATTACCCCATATATAGAATTTATATATAAAAATATTATGCCTTACTTAAACTATTTGTTTCATTTTTCTCAGATAACTGCAGATAATAAGACACTAAAACTTCTTAATAATATATTTTTTATATTATATATCGAAAAAAGATAATTAATATTTTACTTAATTCGCATACGATTATGCACAGCCTGACTCAAAGTGTGACTATCGACATATTCCAGTTCTCCGCCTTGCGGTACACCTTGTGCGATACGGGTCATCTGGATTGGCAAATGTTTACTGGCTTCTACCAGATAATGTGCCGTGGCCTGCCCTTCAACTGTCGCATTGGTGGCCAGAATCACTTCTTTGACCCGCCCCTGACTCAAGCGTTGCAACAAATACGGAATACCAATTTCTTCCGGACCAATCCCGTCAAGTGGAGACAGATGTCCGCCCAATACATGATATTTACCACGAAAACTGCCGCTTTGTTCAATCGCCATCACATCTGCCGGAGATTCCACTACGCACAGCAGTTCATCATCACGATCAAGAGACGTACAGATATTGCAGACTTCATCTTCAGTAAGTGAATGACAGATCGAGCATTCATGAATGTGGTTGGTTGCCTCAGTCAAGGCATGTGCCAGACCTACTGCACCCTCACGATTTTTCATGATCAAGTGCAATGCCATGCGCTGAGCCGATTTCGGCCCCACGCTTGGCAATATGCGTAATGCTTGAACCAGTTGATCAAAACGATCACTAAACATTGCGCATTCTTCCTTAGAACATGCCAGCCAAGCCAGGTGGTAAACCCATGCCCGAATTTGCTGCTTTCATTCTTTCATCAGAAACCAGTTCTGCCTGACGCGCTGCATCATTCATTGCAGCTGCAATCAGGTCTTCAATCATGTCTGGATCATCCTGAAGTAATTCTGGATTGATTTCGATACGCTTTACTACATTACGGCAAGTCATAGTCACTTTCACCAGACCACCACCCGCTTCCGCATGCACTTCAGTTTGTGCCAGCTCTTCCTTGGCTTTTTTTACGTTATTTTCAACTTCTTTTTGCATACGCTGAGCTTGCTGCATCAACATGTTAATGTTCATAAATATCTCCGAACATAAATTTATAAAATTAGATAAGATCTAAACCGCGAGTAATATCACGAATAATATCACCAATCTCTTCCAAACCAACAGAAACGCGAATTAAACCTTCACGGATACCTGCTGCCGCCTTGGCTTCTGGAGACAGTTTGCCATGAGTCGTGGTTGCCGGATGAGTAATAGTTGATTTCACATCACCCAGATTACCAGTAATTGAAATGAACTTGGTATTGTCAATTACTGTCCAGGCGCCTTCACGACCACCTTTCACTTCAAAAGACACGATACCGCCAAAACCGGTTTGCTGTTTTGCTGCCAGTGCATGACCAACATGTTCAGGCAAACCTGCGTAATACACTTTTTCAACTTTCGGATGCGCATTCAGAAATTCCGCCAGTTTTTGAGCACTGGCAGAATGTTCACGCATACGTAAGCGTAGCGTTTCCAAGCCTTTTAGGAACACCCAGGCATTGAACGGGCTCATTGACGGGCCGGTAGTACGCACATAACCGAAGATTTCTTCCAGTACCTTGTGATTACCCACGACTGCACCGCCTAATGCACGACCCTGACCATCAAGGTACTTCGTAGCTGAATATACAACGAGGTCAGCACCAAATTTGATTGGTTGTTGTAATACTGGGGTACAGAAGCTGTTATCAATGGCCAGCAAAGCATTATTGGCATGGGCAATATCTGCCAGGGCTTGAATGTCTGCCACTTCTGCCAGCGGATTGGATGGAGACTCTACAAAAAGTAATTTGGTTTCAGGCTTGATGGCATTTTTCCAGGCATCCAGATCAGTCAAGTCGACAAAATCAACTGCTACACCGAATTTAGCAACATATTTTTCAAATAAAGAAACGGTGGAACCAAATACTGCACGTGAACAGATTACATGATCGCCTGCTTTCAAAAATGCCATTGCTACTGCCATAATCGCTGCCATACCTGAACTGGTGGCAACGGCGCGCTCTGCACCTTCTAAAGCAGCCAGACGCTTTTCAAACATGGCAACGGTCGGGTTAGTAAAGCGAGAGTAGATATTACCCGGCTCTTGGCCTGAAAATTTTGCGGCAGCTTCTGCGGCATTTTCATAAACAAATGACGATGTTAGAAAAATCGGTTCGCCATGCTCACCCTCAAAGCTACGGGTGTGACCAGTACGGATGGCTAAAGTTTCTAATTGGTAGTTAATATCGTCTTGCTGGCTCATCACTTTACTTCAGCCCTAAGGCTGCCTTTTGTAAAAAATTGCCAACATTTTGAGCGCCTAAGCTATTTCAGGTCAAGGCATAATAAGCGATTATTGCTTAGACTTCGATCAATCCTTCCGCGGATACGGATATTTTATTTACATGATTCAGTTAAAACAAAATTTTCAGCGTCAGCAAAAAAAATTGAAACACCTCAAGACCCGGGTGTTTAATGCCTCCTCACTGATTCTGTCGCAAAAAACCCTTTTTGAATATATTGCTGGCACCCAGTTTTACAAAATCCGATATTACGCCTCACCCGACAAAAAATATAAGGAACCATTGGTCTTTATTGCTCCCCTGGCCGTTAATATGGATATCTATGACCTGTATCCCTATCGTTCACTGGTCAAGCATTTTCAGCATAGCGGTTTTGATGTCTATCTGGTGGAGTGGAAACGTTTTGACTTTAAGCATCGTCATCTGAACTTTTTATCTTTTATCGATTCTGCTATTCCCCAGTCTATTGAAACGATCTGCAATCATTCAGGTAGTCAGCTGATTTCCCTACATGGCTGGAGTATGGCAGGCGTATTTGTCACGCTTTATACCGCCCTGCATTCGCCGGAACATGTCAAGAATCTGATCGTAGTCGGCAGTCCGATTGACAGTTATGCTTCAGGACGTGTCGGCAAACTGTTTTCTACAACCAATAAACTGATTTCTAAAAATAAAAATCTAAAACAGGCCATTCATCAAGGGCTGATTCCAAAACAGTATATTCATACACCGGGTATTTTAAATGCCTTGGGCTTTAAATTACTTGACCCGATTGGCTGGTTCAAAAGCCAAAAGCGGTTTTTGCTAAATCTTGATCGTGCCGAAGATGTCTATGAACACGCAACTATGGGAAATTTCCTGAATAAAATGATCGATTATCCAGGTGGGATTAATCAGGACATGATGCTGCATTTGTGGCTACAAAATCCATTAAAGCAGGGTTCTATTACTTTGAATGGTCGTACCATTGAGCTCAAGAATATTAGCTGCTCCCTTTTGGTAGGTGCAGGTCAAACTGACCAGATTGTGACAGAATCATCCGCCAGACCATTGCTGGATTTGACAAGTAGCCAGGATAAGACGTTTACTCTGATTCCAGGCGGTCATCTCGGCCTGATGTCCAATCAGAAAACAGCCAATACATTCTGGCCAAAAATGACGACCTGGCTGGTGCAACGCTCAAAATGTCTCGGCGCTTAAAGCAGATTTAAGTACCAGTAAAAATATTCAAACTTATCAATATATTTATACATATGCAGAGGGTACAGCATGATTCAGTCAGTCGCATTTATCGGCTTAGGTGCAATGGGTTATCGTATGGCAGCACATTTACCCAAGCATTTTGATACGGTCTATGTCTGGAACCGTACTTTCAACAAGGCAGAAGAGCATGCTGCTGAATATGGCACCCAGGCTGTTAGCCTTGAACAGGCTGTTCAGGCAGATGTGATTTTTTCCTGCCTGCCAACCAGTACCGATGTAGAGCAACTTCTGGAAGATTTACCGCTTAAATCCGGCTCAGTCTGGGTCGACTGTACCAGTGGCGTACCGGATTCAGCGCAAAAACTGGCAGTACAACTGGCTGAACGTGGGGTGATTTTTCTGGATGCACCTGTCAGTGGCCAGACCATTGGTGCTGAAAATGGTACTTTAACTGTGATGGTGGGTGGCAATGTACAGGGTTATGAACATGCTCTCCCTGCGATGCGGGCTTTTGGCAAACTGATCAAGCATGTGGGTGAATCTGGTGCGGGTTTTGCTGTGAAGGCGGTAAATAATATGTTAATGGCTGTAAACCTGTGTGCCGTTGCTGAGGGCTTTACTACCCTGAAAGCACATGGAGTAAATCTGCATGAAGCACTAGATTGCATTAATGCTTCAAGTGGGAAAAGCATGGTGACCGAAACCGTATTGCCACAGCGGATTTTAAATCGAAGTTTTCCTGTAACCTTTGCCCTGCCACTTCTGGCCAAAGACACCGGGATTGCAATCGATCTCGCCCGCGAAGCCAAACTTTCTGCACCTGTGTTATCTTTAACCCAGAACCTGATTCAGGCAGCTAGCGATCTATCGGATAAAAACAGTGATTTTTCCAGTGCTGTAAAAATGTATGAATCATGGAGTAATATTACCATTGAGTAATATCTCGCCATTGAATAATGATAACGAAACCTCATATTGTGACTGTTAAGCAGGTACAAATAGTGGATAACCCAGAGGAAACTCTCATGAAGAAATTTTCTGTTGCAGCATTGATTGGCTTTGCAACTTTGTTCGGGGCTTCAACATCGGTTCTTGCATCTGAACAAGAGTGCAAAAAATTAAAAAATGATCACGACGTAATTTACGCGTCTAAAGGTTTCTGTTTCAAAGATCCTGAAGCAAA
Source organism: Acinetobacter sp. SFD (assembly GCF_001647575.1). NCBI lineage: Bacteria > Pseudomonadati > Pseudomonadota > Gammaproteobacteria > Moraxellales > Moraxellaceae > Acinetobacter > Acinetobacter sp. SFD. The sequence continues at coordinate 29,862 of NZ_LSZJ01000004.1, read as the reverse complement.
AGCCAAGTTCGGTAATGATAATTGTTATACAACCAAGCCAAAATTCTCGGAAAAAGAGCAACAACGTCTTGACGCGATCAAAGAACGTCAGAAAGAATTGAACTGTAAATAATTCAGTTTAATGACGCTCAAGGAATGTACTTATGACTTATGATGATCAGAATATTTTTGCACGAATTCTACGCGGTGAACTTCCTGCGATAAAAGTGTATGAAGATGACCAAGTTCTTGCATTTATGGACATCATGCCTCAGGCAGACGGTCATACACTGGTAGTTCCGAAGACTCCTGCAATCACTTTACTGGATTTGCCACCTGAAGCGGCTGCTTATACGATTCAGATCGTACAGAAAGTTGCAAAAGCCATTGAAAAAGGTTTAGGGGTAGATGGCATCGTACTGATGCAGTTATCTGGCGCTGCAGCGGGTCAGACGGTACCGCATATACATTTTCATCTGGTGCCAACCTCTTTACACAATCTTGGCAAACATGCTGTGCAGATGGGCGATCAGGAAAAAATCAAAGCCTTGGCCGAGAAAATCAAAGCTGCCCTTTAAGAAATTCTTAACATCCAAAAATGGAGCTTCGGCTCCATTTTTTTCGCCCTCATCGTGCATTTTAATTTACGCTTTAGAAAAGCTGATAAAAAATACCAAGACAAAATTTTGAATAGTAATAATTTTTAGAACACAAATTCGCCCATCCTCAATGTTCTTACAAAACGAAACATTTAATAGATTTGAAATATTTCCTTAATCTTACTGTCTTATTTGTAATTAATACTTAGCACCAATACAGGACGGTAGCAAAATTTAACAAAGCTACCACAACACCTTTGTTAGGACCAAAAAAGTCTTATTGGAGCTACACATGAAAAAAACTCTTTGCGCATTAGCAGTTGGGGCAACAATTTTAACACCGGTCATGGCAGCTGCTGCTGATGTTAAAGTGTATGGTCGCGCACACGTTTCTTTAGATTATCTGGATGATGGTGCAGATTATAATGAAGTGGGGCTTTCTTCAAATTCTTCACGCTTAGGCTTTAAAGCTGAACAAGAATTAGAAAACGGAATGACTGTTTTTGCTCAAATTGAACAAGAAATTAACTTTTCTAGTGGTTCTGCAAATGATGATCTCGAATTTGCAACCCGCGATACTTTTGTCGGTTTAAAAGGTGACTTTGGTCAAGCACGTGTAGGTCGCTTTGACAGCCCGTTTAAAGTTGCACGTGGCCCGGTCAATTTTTTTGGTGACATGGTTGGTGATATTCGTAATGTCACCCGCGCTGGCAACTTACGTTTTGATGAACGTAATGCCAATACGATTGAATATAAATCACCTAAATTTGCTGGCGGTTTCAATGTGTTGGGGGCTTTGTCACTTCATGAAGCAAATAGCCCGGACGCCACTAAAGATGGCGCTAAAGACAAAGACAAGGCATACGACCTCGCTTTAACCTATAAAGAAGGTAAAGTTGATTTCGCCGCTGCATATGAACATTACGAAGAAGAAGCTGCCCGTGGTGAGCGCGATGGTTTCCGTATCGCAGGTGCTTACAAAATCACACCTGAATTCAACCTGGGTGGTTTATACCAATTCCTTCAACACGATAACTCTGAAGCAAACCCAGATGCACAAGTATTTGGTGTAGCCGGTGAATATAAATTTGCACCAAAAACCTCATTCCGTGGTGAAGTATTCCACCGCGATGTCGATGCTGATGATGCGAATGCAACTTTGCTGGCAATCGGACTTGAGCACCGTTTAGATCCAACAGTTCGCATTTATGGCAACATAGCAACTGTACTAAATGATGAAAACTCAAACCTTACCCCTTGGGCACAAGGTCGTACCAATACTGTAGGTGGAGTACGCGGTGAAGACAGTTTAGGACTTTCCCTAGGCATGCGTTACGACTTCTAAGTCCAGTCCCCCTCACAAAGCTTAAAAAGAACATGCCTCCAGCATGTTCTTTTTTTGGCGTGTTTTTTATCAATATAAAATGATGTGAAAGATTGTGACATTGATATTCACCCCTTATAAAACCAACCAAAATAGTTTGATTAATTTTATTCTTTATTTTAAAACCAAGCATTTTAATCAGATTAAAAAGTATTAATCCAACTAAAACAATCTACATTCGAATATATAAATATAAGCATTTTAGTCGGATTTAAAAACCAATAAAATTACATAAAATAATAAAAAATATTTAGAATAAATTTTAACTCATATAAATATATATTTATTATTTTCAAATACTTATAAATATATATTTATTTAAACTGTATCGTCTATTTATTTTTTAGTTACAATAGATTAATAATATACAACAAGTCATATAACAGGCTTAGTCGAATGAGCTTAGTTCCCAAAAATCTAAACCAGAGAGTGGTTAGAGAAATAACCGCCATTTTAATTATCAAGGTTATTTTACTAATGATAATTAAAAATATCTGGTTTGATGCGCCTACGATTCCTAAAAATTTTGATAACCAAGTCGCCGAGCGTATCGCCGGCAATCCTTCCCAAATCCAGGAGACACGTTGATGATTTCTGAAAGCGTGGTCGATCTCTCGCGGTTCCAGTTCGCCATGACCGCGATGTATCACTTTATTTTTGTTCCACTGACGCTAGGTCTGGCATTTCTGCTTGCCATTATGGAAACCACCTATGTGATTTCCGGCAAAGAAATCTATAAAGACATGACCAAGTTCTGGGGAAAACTGTTTGGTATTAACTTTGCCTTAGGGGTAACCACCGGCCTGACCATGGAGTTCCAGTTCGGAACCAACTGGGCGTATTACTCGCATTATGTCGGTGATATTTTCGGTGCACCGCTGGCGATTGAAGGTTTGATGGCCTTCTTCCTTGAATCGACGTTTATTGGCTTGTTCTTCTTTGGTTGGGATCGTCTTTCCAAAGTGCAACATCTGGCCGTAACCTGGCTGGTAGCTTTAGGCTCGAACATGTCCGCACTCTGGATTCTGGTCGCCAATGGCTGGATGCAAAACCCGGTCGGTTCGGCATTTAACTATGAAACCATGCGTATGGAAATGGTGGACTTTGCTGCACTGATCTTTAACCCGGTCGCTCAGGTTAAATTTGTGCATACCGTATCTGCGGGTTATGTCACAGGTGCCATCTTCGTACTGGCTATTTCAAGTTACTACATGCTGAAAAAACGTGACCTGCCTTTTGCACGCCGTTCTTTTGCCATTGCAGCTATCTTTGGGCTTGCTTCTACACTTTCAGTGATTTTACTGGGTGATGAATCAGGTTATGAGCTGGGCGATGTACAAAAAACCAAACTGGCAGCAATTGAAGCAGAATGGGATACTCATCCTGCACCTGCGCCATTTACTTTGTTCGGTATCCCGAATAAGGAAACCATGACTACAGATTATGCAGTGAAAATTCCTTATGTGATGGGTCTGATTGCCACACGTTCTACTACAGAACAAGTCACAGGTATTAAGGACCTGCTGGTTCAGCATGAAGCGCGTATCCGCAATGGTATGGTGGCCTATTCGCAACTGGAAAAATTACGTGCTGGTGATCAGTCTCCAGAACTAAAAACCGCTTTTGAAGAAAGCCAAAAAGACTTAGGTTACGGTCTGCTTCTGAAAAAATACACGCCAAATGTCGTTGATGCCTCTGAAGAGCAAATCAAAGCAGCCGCTAAAGATACCATTCCACACGTACCAAGCCTGTTCTGGGCATTCCGTGCCATGGTGGCTTCTGGCTTCTTGATGCTACTTCTATTTGCACTGGCAACTTTTGCGGTAGCAAAACGTAATGCTGAAAACAAACCATGGTTATTGAAATTTGCTTTATTTGCACTGCCTTTACCTTGGGTTGCTGCGCAAACTGGCTGGTATGTAGCAGAAGTAGGTCGTCAACCATGGACTATTGGTGAGGTATTACCGACGCATCTTTCAGCATCAAGCTTAAGCACAGGTGATGTCTGGGGTTCAATCCTTGCATTGGCAGCATTCTATACCGTGTTACTGATTATCGAGATGTATCTGATGATCAAGTTCTCACGTCTTGGCCCAAGCTCACTGCATACTGGTAAATACCATTTTGAAAAGCTTGCAGCTGCAGAAAAGTCAAATGGGGAGACTCAAGCATGATCGAATATGAATTATTAAAAATCATTTGGTGGGTGCTGGTCGGCGTATTGCTGATTGGCTTTGCCCTCACCGACGGCTTCGATATGGGCTCCATGGCGATCATGCCATTTGTGGGCAAAAATGATAGCGAGCGCCGTGCAGCGATCAATACCATTGCGCCGCACTGGGACGGTAATCAGGTCTGGTTTATTACTGCCGGCGGTGCGTTATTCGCTGCCTGGCCAATGGTCTATGCAACTGCCTTCTCCGGCATGTACTGGGCCCTGCTACTGGTCCTGTTTGCCCTGTTTCTGCGTCCGGTTGGCTTTGACTATCGCTCAAAGCTGGAAAATACCAAATGGCGCAATTCATGGGACTGGGGTCTAGCCATTGGCGGTGCAGTACCTGCCTTGGTTTTCGGTGTGGCATTCGGCAACATGTTCCTCGGTGTACCATTTACTTTAGATGAAACTGTACGTTCTACTTATACTGGTAGCTTCTTTGCCCTGCTTAATCCGTTTGCAATTGTCTGTGGTCTGGTCAGCTTATCGATGCTGTGTGCACATGGTGGTGCATGGTTAATGCTGCGTACAGATGGTGACCTACGTCAGCGTTCTGCCAAAGCAACACAAATCATGGGTCTGGTTTATCTGGTTACCTTCCTGGCTGCAGGCGCTTGGCTGTACTTTGGTGGTATTCAAGGCTATACCCTAGTTACACCTTTTGATACCAATGGTGTTGCTAATCCGCTCGCAAAAGAAGTATTGACCAATGCCAATCCAGGCTGGATGAACAACTATTCGACTTATCCAATCACGAGGGCAGCGCCTATTGCCGGAATTTTGGGTGGCTTGATCATTGTCTTGGCAGCAGGTAAAAACAAAGCAGGCTTGAGCTTCCTAGGTTCATCTCTGGCTGTCATCGGTGCCATCCTGACTGCCGGTTTTGCCCTGTTCCCTTTCCTGATGCCTTCAAGCATTAACCCGGTTGCAAGTCTGACTATGTGGGATGCGGTATCTAGTAAAAATACCTTAACCGTTATGACCGTTGCTGCCTGTATCTTTGTTCCACTGATCCTCATCTATACCACCTGGTGTTATTACAAGATGTGGGGCGTGATTACCAACAAACACATTGAAGATAATTCACATAGCCTGTACTAAGGCTATGTCTTAAGGAGAGACAACTATGTGGTATTTTGCTTGGATTCTGGGTGTACTGATGGCGTGTTTTGCCAGTGTAATTGCTGCCATTTACATGGAACAACATCAAGACCTGGATGAGGAATAAAACATGACCGAAGCTGCGCTTGAGAAAACCGTTGTAGACAAGAAACCAAACAAATTTGCGATGATGATTTCCTGCCTCCTGGCTTTTCCTCTCGCAGCCGTGTTATTGGTTCATCCTTCCGCAATGCTGGATGCCAATGGTGAATATAGCCATAGTGCCATGATGTATATTATGATTGGTATTTCTGGAGGCTTTGTCCATGGTGTGGGCTTTATGCCGCGCCACTGGTTCTGGAAATGGCTGTTTAGTCCATTTTTAGCCTGGCCTTTAATGATCTGGGGCTATTACACCTGGTTTTTCAGTTAAAGTATTAAATTAAAAAAGCCCTCAAATGAGGGCTTTTTTAATTTAATACGAGTTCTAGAATATTCTTTTTTTCTTCTGGCCCAACTGGATTTTTAAAACAACTTATCTTAAGTCTATAAGAAAGCCGGAAAAAGTCCAACTTTTAGAATAATTTATCGATGGGTATGAATCGACATCACAATGCCCATCCCGGCCAGCATGGAAATCACTGCCGTTCCACCATAACTCATCAGCGGCAATGGATCTCCGGTCACAGGTAAAATCCCGCTCACCATGCCTGAGTTTAAAAATACAAAGAAGAAGAAAGTCAGTCCCATGGCTCCAGCATATAAACGGCCAAAGTTATGAAAGCTGTTTAAACCAATCATCAAACAGCGAATAATAATGGCAGTGAATAAACTGAACAGCAGGAAAACACCAATAAAACCGAATTCTTCGGCATAGGTCGACATAATAAAGTCAGTATGATGTTCAGGGAGATAACCCAAATGCGATTGCGTACCTTCAGTATAGCCTTTACCTGTGGAACCGCCTGAACCAATGGCGATTTTGGACTGGATAATATTCCAGCCCGCGCCCAAGGCATCTGACTCCGGATCGAACAACGTGGTGATACGTTTTTTTTGATATTCCTGTAGTACGAACATCCATGCAGCCGGAGCTGCCACGGCTACTGCCGCCGCTGCACCACCAATCAGACGCCACGACATCCCACTTAAAAATAGAACAAAAATACCGGGAATCACCAAACCAATATTCAAATCAGGCTGAAGTGCCACTAAAACAAATGGTATCCCCAATAAAATCAAAGCCCCGACAATATGCAAAAATTTGGGAGGAAACGGCTTGCGTGCAAAATACCAGGCCATCATCAAAGGCATCGCAAATTTCATCACCTCACTCGGTTGCATACTTCCTACCCCTGGCAAGGTAATCCAGCGGGTTGCACCTAAACGTTTTTCACCAATCACAAAGACCAGAAGCAGCATGAATATTCCGAAGGCATACAGGTATGGACTAATCGCCTGATAGACTTTCGGTGGAATCTGCGCACAGATAAACAGCAGCACAAAGCCAATTCCGAAACTGATCGCCTGACGCACCACCATGCCAGAGTCTTCGGAGGTCGCGCTATACACCACCATTAAACCCAGGATTGCATTCAGAATCAGAAAGCACAATAACCACGGATCAAGGTGCAACTTGGTCCATCGAGATGAATCTTGCGGGTTAATACTACGTCCATCACGCAAAGAATGACGTAAAAACCGATACTGCTGTGAAGGTATCATTGGCCAGAAGGTGAAAAAAGAATGATGGCAAAATTATAAGTGAAAGCCATAGGGAATAGATCGCCATAGCCAGATTTATTCTGCTTTTATTTAAATTTTATTTGAATACATTTTTACGCCTGAGCTTGTAAAATCAGCCTGGCGAGTTCCAGATCATCCGGATAAGTAATTTTAATATTATCAGAACGCCCTTGAACTACACTCACCTGCTCACCAATATGCTCCAGTGCGCTGGCTTCATCGGTAATGGTTGCACCATTTTTCAACGCCTGTTGAATGGCGCGCTTCAAGACTCCCAGTTTCGCCATTTGTGGGGTTTGTGCTTGCCAGAGCATCGAGCGATCGACCGTTTCCTCAATATCAGAACCAGTCATGACCCGTTTCAGGGTATCTCGTACCGGAATCGCCAAAATTGCAGCCTGATCCTTGGTCATCGCCGCATTGACTAACTGCTGAAGACAATCCTGACTGACACACGGACGCGCCGCATCATGGACCAGCACCCAGTCATCTTCAGAAGTGATTTGAGATAAATAAATCAATGCATTCAATACAGAGTTCACCCGCTCGGCACCACCCTGACAAAAATGGGCCTTCTCCAGACTGGAAAATGGCAGGGTTTTCGCCACGTTATCCTGTTCACCAATCGCCAGAACATAACCCGCCAAAGGCAGTTGATTTAGACGTGCCACCGTATGTTCAAGAACTGTCTGCTCCTGAATCATCTGGTATTGTTTCAGCTCTGTTTTAGAGAAACGGCTACCGGAACCTGCAGCTGGAAGAATGGCCCAAAGTTTAGGGTGTGGTTGGTACTTCAGCTGACTCATTGGTTCGCAGGTCTACTTTAGAATTGGGATTAAGATAGATCGGTTTATATTGGGTGCTGATGGTACTCATTTGAACAAAAGTTTCATGAGGCTTAATCAGGCCAAGATCTAAACGTGCATGCTCTTCGATGGCTTCAATACCATTCTTCAAATCATAGACTTCTGCTGCGAGAACGCGATTACGTTCTTTTAGCTCTTCATTTAATTCTACTTGTTGCTGGATTTTCTGGGTCAGTTGCTGATGATCATGATAACCACCTTCACCAAACCAGTATAAATATTGAAACCCTGCGATCAGAACGATCGCAAGGCCCAACAGTACTTTACTCATCAAAGAGTCGAATACATTTAATAACATTGACATAAGTCGCTTAGTTCAAACCCTTGAACTCAGCTTTACCGCGATATGCAGCATGAGTCAATTCTTCAATGCGAAGTAATTGATTATATTTCGCTACACGGTCAGAACGGCAAAGTGAACCAGTCTTGATTTGACCCGCTGCTGTACCCACTGCAAGATCTGCAATCGTTGAATCTTCAGTTTCGCCTGAACGGTGAGAAATCACTGTAGAGTAACCATTTGCTTTCGCAAGATAGATTGCATCTAGAGTTTCAGTCAAGGTACCGATCTGGTTGTATTTGATCAGAATCGAGTTAGCGACTTTCTCATTGATACCACGTTGCAGGATTTTCGGATTCGTTACAAACAAATCATCACCCACCAACTGGATCTTGTCGCCAAGGATAGAAGTCAGGTAAGACCAGCCTTCCCAGTCAGATTCATCCAGACCATCTTCGATTGAGATGATTGGGTACTGGTTCACAAGACCAGCAAGGTAGTCAGAGAACTGGTTGCTTGTGAATGCTTTGTTGCCTTCACCTGCAAGGATATACTGACCATCTTTGTAGAATTCTGAAGATGCACAGTCAAGCGCAAGCATAATGTCAGAACCAGCTTTATAGCCAGTTTTTTCAATTGCTTCAAGAATAACAGTGATCGCTTCTTCATTTGAACGTAAGTTTGGTGCGAAACCACCTTCATCACCAACTGCAGTATTTAAACCTTGTTTTTTAAGTACTGATTTCAAAGAATGGAAGATTTCAGCACCTGCACGTAACGCTTCAGAGAATGAAGTGAAGCCCACTGGCTCAATCATAAACTCTTGAATGTCAACGTTGTTGTCTGCGTGTGAACCACCATTCAGGATGTTCATCATTGGAACAGGCATGGTTAAAATGCTGTTATTACGAAGGTCTGCGATGTATTGGAAAAGTGGAACTTTCTTTTCTTCAGCAGCAGCACGCGCAGCAGCAAGAGAAACTGCCAAAGTTGCGTTTGCACCTAGTTTTTCTTTATTTTCAGTACCATCAAGCGCGATCATCGTGTGATCAATGTCTTTTTGCTCGAATACTGACTTACCAATTAACGCTTCACGAATCAACGTGTTTACGTTGTTCACCGCAGTTTTAACGCCTTTACCCAAGTAACGCGCTTTATCGCCATCACGAAGTTCTAAAGCTTCACGAGAACCAGTTGAAGCACCAGATGGTGCACATGCACGGCCAACTACGCCAGATGCTAAGATAACGTCTGCTTCGATGGTTGGGTTACCACGAGAGTCCAAAATTTCACGTGCACGAATGTCAACGATTTGACTCATGAACAATTCCTCAGTTGATTGAATAACAGGATGCTTAAAACTGCATCAATGGGTATCTAATTTTTCAAATCCTTTCACTAAAGTATCCAGCTCTTTGAGTTGAGCGAGGAATGGCTCTAGTTGAGATAAACGCAAGGCACAAGGACCATCACATTTTGCCACATCCGGATTTGGATGGGCTTCCAGGAACAAACCTGCAAGACCTGTTGCCATACCGGCACGTGCCAGTGTAGTAATCTGGGCACGACGACCGCCGGCAGAGTCAGCACGACCGCCTGGCGTCTGTAAGGCATGGGTGACATCAAAGAATACTGGCACATTCATTTCTTTCATGACGTCGAAGCCCAACATGTCTACAACCAGATTGTTATAGCCAAATGATGAACCGCGTTCACAAAGAATCAGCTTGTCATTTCCCGCTTCCAGACACTTATGCAGAATATGGCGCATTTCGTGCGGAGCCAGGAACTGGGCTTTTTTGATGTTGATGATGGCATCCGTTTTTGCCATCGCTTCAACCAGGTCAGTCTGACGACTTAAGAATGCAGGAAGCTGGATAATGTCAGCAACTTCCGCCACAGGAGCTGCCTGATACGGCTCATGTACATCAGTGATGATTGGCACATTAAAATGTTTTTTAATGTCAGCTAACCACTCGATTCCTTTTTCCAGGCCAGGCCCACGGAATGAGTTAAGGCTTGAACGGTTGGCTTTATCAAAACTTGCTTTAAAGACATATGGAATATCTAGACGTTTGCAGATATCAACATAAGTTTCTGCAATTTCAAAAGCCAGGTCTTTAGACTCGAGTACGTTCATGCCGCCGAATAGTACAAATGGCAAGTGGTTTGCCATTTGTATATCGCCTAAACGTACAATTTCTTGTGGTTTTAATTGTGACATTTAAACTTCCTAGTTGTGTCTTAAACTCGCATTATTTGGTTTTTTGGTACTGCTTTTTTGCAGCATCAATGAAACTGGCAAATAATGGATGTCCATCACGTGGCGAGCTGGTAAATTCCGGGTGGAATTGTACTGCAATAAACCAAGGATGTGCAGGAATTTCAACAGTTTCTACCAGATGTTGTACCGGAGAATAACCAGAAATCTTCATGCCTTTTTCTTCCAGCACAGGAATATAACGGTTATTCATCTCGTAACGGTGACGGTGACGCTCGATGATTTCTTCAGAACCATAAACTTCTGCAGTTTTAGTTCCTGCAACCAGTTCAGATTTTTGCGCACCTAGACGCATCGTGCCGCCAAGGTCAGAATCCGCAGAACGTTGCTGAACTTCACCGCGCTCATCTAGCCATTCAGTAATCAGACCAATCAATGGAGATTTGGTTGAACGGTTAAATTCAGTCGAGGTCGCGTCTGCAATACCCGCAACATTACGTGCGTATTCGATCACAGCCAACTGCATACCCAAGCAAATACCGAGGAACGGCACACCGTTCTCACGTGCGAACTGAATCGCCTGCATCTTGCCTTCAGTACCGCGCTCACCGAAACCACCTGGAACCAGAATCGCATCAGCATCTTTCAATACCTCTGCTACTTCTTGGCTTTCAAGCTCTTCAGCGTTTACGTAGTCAATCTGAACTTTCACACGGTTTTGAATACCCGCATGTAGAAGTGCCTCATTTACTGACTTATAGGCATCTGGAAGTTCAACGTATTTACCAACCATTGCCACACGAACCGTGTATTCAGGGTTTAGTAAAGCTTCTACCACGTTATCCCAATCTGTTAAATCAGCTTCAGGAAGATCGTTAAAGCCAAAACGCTCACAGATTAAATCATCAACATTTTGTTCGTAGAATGTACGTGGAATCTGATAGATCGAACGTGCATCTTTACATACCACAACGGCACGTGCTTCAACGTTGGTAAATAATGCAATCTTACGCGTTGTATCGGCATCTACATCGTACTCTGTACGACAGATCAGAATGTCTGGCTGAATACCAATCGACAGGAGTTCTTTAACAGAGTGCTGTGTTGGTTTGGTTTTTAATTCTGCTGCAGACTTAATGTATGGGAGTAACGTTAAGTGCATTAACATGGTACGTTTATGACCAAGTTCAACCATCAACTGACGTACAGATTCCATGAATGGGAGAGATTCAATGTCACCTACAGTACCGCCGATCTCTACGATCGCAACGTCATAACCTTCGCCTGCACGAAGTACACGCTCTTTGATATTGTCAGTAATGTGTGGAATAACTTGCACAGTACCGCCTAGATAGTCACCACGGCGTTCTTTGTTCAGAACATCCTGGTAAACACGGCCTGAGGTGAAGTTATTTAGTTTGGTCATTTTCGCACGACGCAAGAAACGTTCGTAGTAACCCAAGTCTAAGTCTGTTTCAGCACCATCTTCTGTAACAAAAACTTCACCATGCTGGAATGGGCTCATTGTCCCTGGATCGACATTAATGTATGGATCCATTTTTACCATGGTCACTTTTAAACCACGAGCTTCTAAAAGTGCAGCAACAGAAGCAGCTGAAATACCTTTACCTAGTGATGAAACTACACCACCAGTAACGAAAATAAAATGGGTCATTGGGTTTCTCGTACAATCGAGCCTAAATCGGCCTGCAATGTTGCGCAATTTTACTTTACCTTGTACCTAGAAAGCAAAGTCAATCCGCATCAATTCAAAGAACAATAAACAATTGACTATTCTAACAGCAATTCCCCTAAAAAATTACAGTAAGTTCATATGATTTCTATCTTGCATTTTGCTGCTATAATGGTGTATCCCCTCCACACTTTTATGTTTGATGCAATGATGATGAAGAAACTTTTAATCTCCACCCTAATCCTGACTGGCCTGACATTAACTGCGTGTGTAAAAAAAGAAGCACCAAAAGAAGAAGAACAAGTAGAAGTTGCTCCAGCATCAGAAATCTCAACTCCAGAACCGGTACAATTTGAACAGCTTGATCCGGTAGTTGTAGAAGAAGAAGTCATTGAAGAAGCGGTGCCAACGGTTGAAATTCAACGTGAGCAAACTGAAAACACAACAACTGAAATCCGCCGTGAAATCAAAAAGCCGGAAACTAGCGAGCCAACACCAGTTAAGGAAACCAGTGAAGAGCCTGTTTCAAAACCTGCTTCAACTGCACCTGCACCTGCACCTAAAACCAATTCTGACCCAGAAAACAAGTCTGAAGATGATGCAGTTGCTGATGCGATTGCCGCAGCAATGCCAGCACTTAACTAATTACAAGATCATTCATCAAAAAAACCCAGCATTTGCTGGGTTTTTTATTAAGACTTTTTAGGCAGATGCCTGTACTTGCGTACGAGATAAATGAATCAGGTAATCTGCCATCAGACGAGTGGCCCATGATTCGGTTTGCATCAAGCCTTGATAAAAACCGCAATGACTGCCTCTTTTAGTGGTAATCACGACAATATTCGGCATGGCTCTGATTTTATCCTTATGAGGCTCCAGATTCCGGATATTACAAACCGGATCATCCTCCGAATTCAAAATCATCAATGGAATTTTGACATTTTCAAAGACGTAGATAGGATTGGTGGCTTGCGTATAACTCACATAATCTTTAAATCCGGCCAGCTCAAAATAGAGTCGTTCAAACTCGGATAGATCTTTAACTTCCAGTAATCTTTTCCAGCTCGGACAGACTTGCCAGGTTTCCTGATAAGGCTGGATAAAACGCTTAATCAGTTTTTTGGTCATGACCTTACTATAAAATGGATGGACATAATCGAATCCCGTTTCCATGTCATAGCCTGGACACAAGGCAAATGCGGCTTTTAATGGTGTCTGTTCGCCTTCTTCGCCGAGATAACGGACAAGCAAACCTGTACCGGCAGATGAGCCAACCCCATAAAGATCGGATTGAGGAAATTTATCCTGGATATAAAGCAACTGTTCCCGCAAGTCTTGGGTCGAACCAAAAAGATTCATTTTAGGGACAGGCATTGGCAGGTGGGCATGGCCACGGCGTAAGCATAAAGCCACGCGCCAACCGGTATATTTATGCAGATCCCGTACCAGTTCCCGCATTGACTCAGGAGAACCGGTTATCGTATGCAATAAAACAATGGTAGGTGTATTTGCAGGAAGATCCAGACCATACCATGCAATACCGGTAATACCGCCATCTGACATTTTTAGCTGCTCAAGCAAATCATATCTCAGCTTGATGGTCCGTTTTTTTATCAGATCCAGATACAGAATATGTGCATGTGCATTGGCTAGCCATGGCGTAGGACGGTATTTCTGTTTAAGTTGTGGTAAATATTCAATTAATCCTGAAAAAATACCATTCGGATTGTAATAGAGGGTCGGCTGATCTGCTCCACTGAAGCGATCCAGATATTCACTGGAAAGCTGACCCATTTTTTTAAGCAACATTTTCATCTGTCATCCCCTCTAGCGTTACTAGCTGTGATTTACAAATTTCATGCCGACTTGATATCAATAATTCGAATTAAGTTTTAGCTTGGAATGACTGCATCCGTTGGCCCATATGTAAGGCTAAAGCTTCTAGTCCGGATTTAGGTCTAAGCATGACTTCAAAGTCAGTGATCTGACCTTCATCATCAAAATGAATCATGTCAACTCCTTTCAGTTTCTTATCGCCCACTTGAGCAGAAAACTCAAGTACGACATTGTTACCATCTTCACTGAAGAATTCACGGTGATAAGTGAAATTTTCAAAGACCTGAATTACATTGGACAGGATAAAGAATACCACCTGTTTTCCAGAATAAGGCTGAAAAGCCACTGGCGAACGAAACACCACATTTTCAGCAAGTAGCTCATTCAAGATCGACAGATCATCCTTTTCCAGCATCTCATGCCAGCGCGCAATGGACTTTCTTGTAGTTTCGATGGTCATTTTGGAGTCCTTTTTTTGATATTTTTTAATAGACGGGATTCCCCCTTTATTAAAGGTGAGAAGTACTGCTTCGCAAGGGGGATTTTTTATTATAAATCCGCTCCCTAACCCTCTCCTTTATTAAAGGAGAGGGAGGAAAGCGGGTTTTAATATTTTCAGATCACCGCAGCCAATTCAGCGCCCTGACGGATTGCGCGCTTGGCATCCAGCTCACCTGCTTCTTTCGCACCACCAATCAGATGAACACTTTTACCTGCCGCTTTCAATTCATCAAACATAGCAGTATAAGATTCCTGACCGGCGCAAATGATAATTTGATCGACCTCCAGCAACGCAGGTTTGTCATTTACAACAATATGTAAACCTTGATCATCAATTCTTTCATAACTTGCCCCTGCAATCATTTTTACATGACGGTGTTTCAAGCCTGTACGATGAATCCAACCGGTGGTTTTACCCAGACTGGAACCCACAGAAGCTGCTTTACGTTGCAACAAATAAATTTCACGCTGCGGTTGTTCTACATGGGCTGGTTTAAGTCCACCGACATTTTCATAGTCGGTATCGATCCCCCATTCATCATAGAATTTTTCCGGATTGACGCTACCACTTTCGGCACCATGGCTGAGAAGCTCGGCTGTATCAAAACCAATACCGCCTGCACCAATAATCGCGACACGCTGACCAACTGGTTTACGCTCTCTTAGTACGTCAAGATAAGACAGCACCTTAGGATGATCAATACCTGGGATATTAAGCTGACGCGGTGTTACCCCTGTTGCCACCACAATATCATCGAATTCTGCAGAAACCAGCTGCTCAAAAGTCGCCTTACGATTCAGCAATAACTTGATACGTGGTTGCAATTCAATCTGACGCTTAAAATAACGTAAAGTTTCATAAAACTCTTCCTTGCCTGGAATGGTTTTAGCGATATTGAACTGCCCACCGATCTGCGCAGCGGCTTCGAATATAGTTACATGATGACCACGATTCGCTGCATAAATAGCAAAACTTAAACCGGCCGGCCCTGCACCAATCACGGCAATATTTTTTGCTACATTGGTTTCTTTAAAAATTAGCTCGGTTTCATAACAGGCCCGCGGATTGACCAGACAGGTGGCAATTTTCATCGAGAAAATATGATCCAGACAGGCCTGGTTACAGCCGATACAGGTATTGATTTCATCGCTACGGCCCTGTTCAGCTTTTAATACAAACTCTGAGTCCGCCAGCATTGGACGAGCCATTGAGATCATATCAGCATCACCCGAAGCCAATACATACTCAGCCATTTCCGGTGTATTAATCCGGTTAGAGGTGATGAGCGGGACGCTTACCTGCCCTTTCAGCTTGCGTGTTACCCAGGTAAAGGCTGCCCGTGGTACTTTGGTGGCGATGGTCGGAATACGCGCTTCATGCCAGCCGATGCCGGTGTTGATAATGGTAGCACCCGCTTTTTCAATTGCCTTGGCCAGCTGAATCACTTCTTCTAATGTTGAACCACCTTCTACCAGATCCAGCATTGAAAGACGGTAAATGATAATAAAGTTCTTACCTACCATTTCACGGGTACGGCGCACGATTTCAATCGGGAAGCGAATCCGGTTTTCATAGCTGCCGCCCCATTCATCATCACGGTGGTTAGTACGTGCTGCGATAAATTCATTGATCAGGTAGCCTTCCGAACCCATGATTTCCACACCGTCATAACCAGCATACTGAGCCAGCTTGGCACAATTTGCGAAATCATCAATGGTCTGCTGCACTTCTGCAGAAGTCAAAGCATGCGGTTTGACCGGATTAATCGGTGCCTGAATCGGTGACGGCGCGACATTTTCTGCCTGATAGGAATATCGTCCGGTATGCAGGATCTGCATGGCAATTTTACCGCCAGCTTCATGCACTGCCTGCGTAATCACCTTATGCTTTTCAGCTTCTTCAACTGTATCAAGCTTGGATCCACCCTGAAAAGTCACTCCATGATCGTTTGGAGAAATTCCGCCGGTGACAATTAAAGCTACTCCACCTTTGGCACGCTCTGCATAAAAAGCAGCCATCCGATCATAACCACCCGGTGCTTCTTCCAAGCCCACATGCATAGAGCCCATTAGGACACGGTTTTTAAGCGTAGTAAAACCCAGATCCAGTGGGGCAAGTAAATTCGGATATTTAGACATTTCAACTCCCTAGCGTGCACACGTGCTGGCTATTTTTATTCAGGCTGACTGATTATTTCTATCAGATATCAGCCTTATGCAACTTGTTGCACTAATTTATAGTGCAGAATTGATTTTTATGCAACATGTTGCATAATAATCCAGAGTCATTTTTTTGAGACGTTTATGTCTTTATCGCATGTTCTACTGACTAGCCTGATCGAAAAGCCCAGTACCGGCATTGAACTGGCACGTCGTTTTGACCGTTCCATGGGCTTTTTCTGGAATGCTACCCATCAGCAGATCTATCGTGAACTGAATGCCATGCTGCAAAAAGGCTGGATTTCGACGATAGAAGAGGAAGATTCAAATAGCCGTAAAAAAACCTATCAGGTAGAACGCCTCGGTCGGGAAGAACTGGCCAGCTGGATGCTAGAACACAGTTCACCAGCACAACTGCGCGAAGAACTGATGGTGCGTCTGCGTGCCGAAGCCCAGCTTGGCGGGAACAGGACTCTGCCTGAACTGGAACGCCATCTGGAACTGCATAAAGAAAAACTGAAAACCTATGAGCACATTTTTGCCAAAGACTTTGCCGAAGCGAACGAAACTGACCGCACCCTGTATATTCATAAAATGATCCTGCAGCTGGGAATTGATCAGGAACTGGGCTGGATTTCCTGGCTAGAACAGGTCATTCCGCGACTCAAACAGTTTGATGCAAAATAACCCTTAATACGGAGATACACATGCCCTTTTATCGCATGCCCGATGGTGAACAGCTGTTTGTACGCGAATACGGTCAAGGACAACCGGTACTGGTCCTCTCGGGACTTGGCATGCTGAGCTGGCAATGGAAAGCTTTTCTCTATCCGCATCAGAAAAATTTCCGTTTTATTATTCCGGAATGGCGCGGCTTTGGGGCTTCCAGTCGCTGTAAAATTCCGCCAGATCTGGATGCGATTTCCAGTCACTGGCTGGATATTCAATCAGTGGTCCAGCAGCTCAATTTAGATAAATTCATTGTGATTGCTTACTCTATGGGCGCGACGACAACCATGCATGGGCTGCACTATGGTAACTTTGCCAAACATATAACAGCTTATTTGCATATTGATCAAACCCCTAAAATACCAGTCGATGATGCCTGGGCTTTTGGCCTTTTTGGTCCACGCCATCAGGAATTTATCGACATCCTGCAGCAGCTCTCTGCCCTACTTGCGCAATACCAGCAAGTTGAATTGATCCGCAACCTTGACGTTTCTGTGCGTAAACACATTGCCACCCTATGGTTAAAGTTTATTCAGCTACAAAATAAACAAAAATATAGTCTGAAAGCTTTCGAATTCATTTTGAATCAACCACGACTGCAAAGTCTGTTATTACCTTCCAGCCGGGTGGACTATATGGCATGGTATATTAATAATTATTTGTACCATCGCGAGGACTACCGCGAAGCTCTGGCTCAACTTAGCTGCCCGGTGACTTTCTTTAGCGGTGTACAATCCAAGCTTTATCCGATTGAGGGACAGCATCTGATTGCCCAAAGCCTGCCTCAGGCCAAACAGGTACTTTTCAGCAAGTCGGGCCATACCCCTTTACTGACTGAGCCCTTAAAATTTGCAAAGGAACTTGGCGTATTTTTAAAGGAAAATACTCAGTTTAGCCCTGTAGTCGCCTAAAAACTCAGGAGACAGAATAATGAAAAAAATGGTGATCTTTTCAGGTGCAGGCATGAGTGCCGAAAGTGGTATCAACACTTTTCGCGACAGTAATGGCCTTTGGGAACAGTATCGTATAGAAGATGTGGCCACACCTAAGGCTTGGGCCAAAAATCCGGAACTGGTGCAACGCTTTTATAACGCACGTCGTAAAAATATTCTGGAAGCACAGCCAAATGCAGCCCACCAGCTGATCGCCAATCTTGAAGATAACTTTGATGTGCATATAATTACTCAGAATATTGATGATTTACATGAACGTGCCGGCAGCTCCAAAGTCATTCATCTGCATGGCAATATCCGCTTGACCAAAACTTCAGGACCAAATTGCCAGTACACCACCGAATTTTACCCCATTGAAGGTACTGAGCTAGATTTAAACAAGCACTTCTGTAAGGCGGGATATCCACTGCGCCCGCATGTGGTCTGGTTTGGCGAGGCTGTGCCTGCTTATACCGATGCGCAAGCCTGTATACAAGATGCCGATATTTTAGTCGTCATTGGCACCAGTTTACAGGTTTATCCGGTGGCGGGTTTAATCCATGAAATTCCGCCTGAATGCGCTGCCTACTATATTGATCCCAAAGCAGATCAACAGTACTTACCAGCCCAGTTTCATAAGATTTCCCAGACTGCGACAGAAGGCATGAAAACATTGCTTAGCCTATTTGATCCTAAAGTTTAAATGTCTTTCAGTAATTGCATTCTATAGTTGACACGGCGCAACAATCTCTTTTTAATCAGCCTATTGTTGCAGAAATGGAATTAAACGATGCTGACGGATCTGGATGATTTTTACTGTTTTGCTCAAGTGGTTGAACATGGCGGCTTTAGTGCAGCCGAAAGAGCCACTGATATTCCCAAATCCAAGCTCAGCCGCCGCGTCTATAATCTTGAAGAACGACTTGGAGTACGCCTGATCCAGCGCAGTTCACGGCATTTTGCTGTGACTGATATCGGCATGAATATTTACCGGCATGCACAGGTGATGCTTAATGCTGCGCAAGCCGCCCATGATCTGGTCGATCATCTCAGCACTGAACCGCGTGGAACCATTAAAGTCAGCCTTCCGGTATCGATCGCCCAGAACGAAATGGCAAAAATTCTGCCAAATTTCCTGAAAAAATATCCCGAAATTAAAGTCCAGATGATGATCACCAATCGCCGGGTCGATATTATCAATGAAGGTTTTGATCTGGCTTTACGCGTGCGCTCTAGCCTGGATGACGATCCAAATCTGGTGATTCGACAGTTTGAAAAAATTGAACAGCATTTATTTGCCAGTCAGGGTTATCTGAATGAATTTGGTGACCTGAAAAACCCAGAACAACTGTCTGAACATAAAATCCTGAGTATGGCAGAAGACCATCCCGAACAGTTTCTGACCCTACAAAACGGACAGCAAGAGCAGAAAAAAATCCGTGTCAATCCAACCGTTATGGGTTCTGACCTGAATATGCTGGCACAACTGGCCGCCTCAGGCTCAGGAGTGACCTTATTACCAGATAACGTGGTCGAACACTATATTTCAAGTGGTGAACTGGTTCGGGTACTTCCCGACTGGAAAGCGCCGCATGGTATTTTTCATGCAGTATATCCTTCACGTCGCGGCTTATTGCCCGCTGTCCGGGTCTTCATTGATTATCTGGTTGCCGAATTAAATCACGATAACTTAAATACTTAACTATAGTTAAGTAATATATTTTGAATAAAATAGAATCCCGAGACAAAAAAATAGCTCATTCTTGGGGAAAAATGAGCCAGAGAAACTTTCACTACAGCCTAGTGATCAAAAACAAGGGAACCTATGTATCTGACTCTTAATTTAATCAAATAAATGATCTTAAACCACTGTTTTTTGTAGTGTTTTGTATGTTCTCGTCAGCAAGAACAATGGATTTGTAATTTCTGTAAGTAAGTGAATCCTAATAAAATCATCTAATTGATATTTTAAATTTCAGGATACTCACCCGTACCTTCAGGCCAAGGCGACAAGACTTCAAAACCGGTTTCAGTCACATAGACCATATGTTCCCATTGTGCAGACCATGACTTATCTGTAGTAACCACAGTCCAGCCATCTTTCAGCTCTTTTACCCGCGCTTTGCCCATGTTCACCATTGGCTCAATGGTAAAGACCATGCCCGGAACCAGTTTAATGCCCTGACCGGGCTGACCATAATGCAGAATATTTGGCTGTTCATGATAGACTTTTCCAATACCATGACCGCAGTATTCACGCACAATGGAATAACCTTCACGATGAGCAACGGTTTGAATGGCATGACCAATATCGCCCAAGGTTGCGCCCGGCTTTACAGCATGGATTCCCGCCACCATGGCTTCATAGGTGGTATTGACCAGTCGCTTGGCTTCTGGAGATGGCGTTCCGACATAGTACATCCGGCTGGTATCACCAAAATAACCATCCTTAATAATCGCGACATCAATATTGATAATATCGCCATCCTGCAAAACGATTTTCGATGATGGAATGCCGTGACAGACCACTTCATTCGGTGAAATACAGGTGGTTTTGGTATAGCCATAATAACCAATATTGGCTGGAGTCACTTTCAAGGTGTTTACAATAAAATCATGGCAGAGGTCATCCAGATATTCAGTTGTGACACCAGGCTTGACATGCTCCCCGATCATTGCTAAAACTTCTGCAGCTAAACGACCGGATATCCGCAGTTTTTCAATATCTTGCTCAGTTTTAAGACCAATCGCTGGAGCGCGCATATACCTATCCTCACTATGAATCCGTGAATTATAATCCCTTTTTTACGCAATATGTCGCGCCTCTTGCCCTTTAATACAGCAATTTTCTTAGGACTTGGCATTTCTCCTGTTGAATATTTATACAAACAATAAATAACCCGTTTTAAATGCAGCGACCGAAATCTTATAAATTTACCTAGAAAAATCTATTTTCCAAAGAATTATCAATTATATATTTCTACCAAGTTTTGAATGTAGAGTGATGTAATTTGCAAACTCAATAAAATCAAGGCTTCCCGCCTTAAAATAAGCTCCCAAAAACTCGACATATACACTAAAATTGCTTTCTTTTGTTCTATTGATCTCCCTTTATGACAAGTCTGCGTACCCGGGATATTGTCGCCTTAGGTTTTATGACCTTTGCATTATTTATTGGTGCGGGCAACATTATCTTTCCACCGATTGTGGCTCAACAAGCCGGTGAACACGTATGGCTCGCTGCTTTAGGTTTCCTTATTACAGCAGTGGGCTTACCCGTGATCACCATTATTGCCCTGTCTCGCGTTGAAGGTTCCATTCAGGCCCTAAGTTCACCTCTTGGTAAAGCAGCCAGTATTTTGCTGACTGTCGTGTGTTACTTGGCTGTTGGCCCTTTATTTGCAACCCCACGTACTGCAACCGTTTCTTATGAAATCGGTTTTTCATCTTACTTTGGCAATGAATCTGGCAGCCTGCTCATATATAGCATTATCTATTTTGCCATAGTGACAGTGGTGTCTTTATATCCAAACAAGATTCTGGATACCGTCGGCTATTTCCTTTCGCCAATTAAAATTATCGCTCTGGTGATTTTGGGTGTAGCAGCCGTGATGATTCCTGCCAGCAATCCGCCTGCTGCGATTGATAATTACATTACCAGTCCAGTGACTGAAGGCATCGTGAATGGTTATTTAACCATGGATACTTTAGGCGCTTTAGTTTTCGGTATTGTAATTGTCAAAGCCATTACTTCACGTGGTGTAACGGATAAAAAACTGATTACCAAATATGCAGTCAATGCCGGCATTATCTCTGGTATTGGTTTAACTCTGGTGTATTTAAGCCTGTTTAAACTTGGGCTTGGTAGCCATGATATTGCACCAAATGCAGCCAATGGTGCCATTATCCTGCATGCCTATGTACAACATGCCTTTGGCGATATGGGCGCTTACTTCCTGTCGGGCATGATTTTTATTGCCTGTATGGTGACTGCAATTGGCCTGACCTGTGCCTGTGCCGAGTATTTCTCCAGTTT
Organism: Acinetobacter sp. SFD; assembly: GCF_001647575.1. Classification (NCBI taxonomy): domain Bacteria; kingdom Pseudomonadati; phylum Pseudomonadota; class Gammaproteobacteria; order Moraxellales; family Moraxellaceae; genus Acinetobacter; species Acinetobacter sp. SFD. The sequence continues at coordinate 7,584 of NZ_LSZJ01000004.1, read as the reverse complement.
AACCAAAATTCCGTACAAGATTTTTGTCTTTATTCTGGTCGGCTTCTCACTGGTTATCTCAAATCTGGGTTTAACCAAACTGATCGCCGTTTCAGTGCCCGTATTGAGTGCGATTTATCCGCCTGCGATTAGTGTCATTATGCTGAGTTTCTGTGCAAGTTTCTTCAAGAAACCCTCGCATGTAATTGCTCCTGTAACCCTGGTTGCCTTTATTTTTGGTATTTTTGACGGAATAAAAGTTGCCGGTTTTGAATTGCCCGTATTGTTACAAAATCTACCACTTTCAGAGCAGAATCTGGCTTGGTTTATTCCATCCATGATTGTATTGCTGATTACAGCTGTGATTGACCGTATTAGAAACTAAAATTTCTAGGACGTCTGATAAATCGTATTTTTACCCAAAATCCGGTTTGAGCATGATCAATAATTGTCAGGTTTTACCCAAACGGACATTTATTGTTTCTACACAATGACATCAAATCACGGCTATAATTTTCCTATTTAGACCTTCTATAAAATTCTTTTTATAAAATAAGGTTCTGCTTAAATTATTTTATTTTTTATATAAATATAAACAAAACTTTTAATTTCCTAATTTTAGATACCTATTGTTGCCAACCTATACCAAGTTCCCCAGCGAGTGATACGTAGTCTTACATAGTTCTGATTAATGCTACATATATTTGGCGTAGAATTTGCATTTTCTATCTTGTCGTAGTGAATTTCGACGCAGCTTGTATGACAAACTATCTGGAGGTGAAATCATTAAAAATAAATACTCACATAATCAATCAATTATGTAGTTATTCGACTAAAGATGGCCATTTTGACTGGAAAAGCCTGTTAGGGCAGTTGCAAAGGTCTGAATTAAACAGTACAACTGTATGTTCAATTCTGACTGATTAAATCTGCTTTAATCTTCAATAACATAAATAAATGGGAGGGATGGAGATGTTATCATTACATTTCAACAAGCAAGTCTTCATTGACGCTCTTAAAGCCAACAACACCAATCTGGTGACATTTATATGCACCACTTTTGCTCTCATGCTGACTTTAACCGTCCATTGTTTAATTCAAGGTAATTTAAAACTTGAATACTTTGGTTATGCACTGATTGTCTCAGCCGCCTTTTTCCTTTGGGCGGCCATCGACCAGAAATACAGATAATCAAATTTTAAATTAGCCCAGATGGATGATTGGCCAGTCATCCATCTGGTGAAAAAAGAGTCTTAATATTTCAATTATTCTCACATTTTCAGAATACTTATTAAAAATAATCATTAAAACAATCCAGCAAATCCCCCATAAAGCAATATTCCTGTCCCGCCTAATTCTGCAACAATTAATCCCAGCATAGCTAAAGTCATTAAACTACCAGGTAAATGAAACTTACCTAATTGATGAGGCTGCTTAAACTGATTGGTCGTGTCTTGCAGGAAACCATGCAGCATATAAGCCGCAATAGAAAAGCTGAAAAACACGATATTGATGAGTACGCAAATTAAGTTCACGACACTTGGCAACGCTGAACAATATGCCAGCACTGCTAAAATTAATGTGGCTGGTGCATAAAGCAGGCTGCTACGATGAGCAATATCGACATAATAATGTGCGCGTGACTGAGGTGATTGACGAATCTGCCAATATTTCCAGACGCCGGTAAACATTCCCACCCACAAGAATATTCCACTAAAAATAATGGCTATTTTAACGGCCAGCTCAAGCTCCATTAGCTGCATAAGTTCATTCCCTCTCTATTATTTTACTGACTTTTAAGTCATGTTTTAGCCAAGCTACCCTGCTAAAAATCTGTAGAGTAAAAGCTTGATCAGGACTCTAAAATTATAGTGTAACGTATGTCTGAATTTGAAACATTGACTCTGCAGTGCCAGGATGGCTATAACTTAAGTGCACGTTTTTATGCAGCTATTTCTGAATCTAAAGAACTGCCTGTATTAGTGTGTCCAGCCACCGGCATTACCAAGCAGTTTTATCATCAATTCTGTGTCTGGTTGCAGGCTCAAGGCTATGCAGTCATGGTCTTTGATTTTCGGGGAATTGGTGATTCACTGGCAGGTCCGTTGAAAAATTCAAAAGCCAGTATTGTACAATGGGGGCAACTGGATATTCCGGCCGCGATTGATACTTTATTGGCGCGAACCCATGCAGAAAAAGTGACGTTACTGGGACATAGTGCTGGCGGTCAACTTTTAGGCATTGTGCCAAATTATTCTAAAGTCGCTAAAGTAGTGGCAGTGTCTGGTTCAACCGGACATTTGAAAGGACTTAAAGGTAAAACCAAACTGCTGGCACCAGTCATGTTTAATATTATTTTCCCTCTGTTCCGGATCACGAAAGGCTATGGCCCGACCCAAGCAATTGGCATGGGGGAAAACCTGCCGAAAGATGTAGCACAACAATGGGCACAATTTTGCAGCAAACCGGGTTATGTCATCAATGCGATCGGTAAACTTGTTTCACCTGACTCAAATTTTCATACTCAAATCACCTGCCCGATTACTGCGATCTGGTCCTCGGATGACGAAATTGCCACGGAAGAGAATGTAAAGGATTTACTACGACTATATCCTCAGGCATCAACCCAGATGATTGAGCTCAAACCTGAAAATTATGCGCATAAAACCATTGGCCATATGCTGATGTTCAAGAAATCGCATCAGAATTTATGGCCAGTAATTGAACAACAACTAGCGGTCTAGAGCAGATTCAAGTGGTTATTTCACGATGACTGTGTTCTAATACACCCAGTTTGAGATGAGCCTCTTACAGTATATGGGCTTGACCTGTATACGACTAGCCCCTAACCATGGGGCTTTTTAATGCTTAAATTTTTTGAAATAATATTCATAGATTTTTGAAAAAATTCAGCAACTTAACCAAAGATGCTCAATATAAACTGAATCACCACTGCATTCACAATATCCACAAAGAAAGCACCTGTTAAAGGGATGATCAGGAAAGCTTTATGTGAAGGTCCATAAGTATTGGTAACTGCCTGAATATTGGCAATTGCTGTTGGAGTGGCACCCAGATTGACCCCACATTGTCCCGCGCACAATACTGCAGCATCATAACTTTTACCCATCACCCTAAATGTCACAAAGTATAGATAAAGTGCAAGAACAAAGGCTTGTACAATCAATATAATTACCAATGCTCCAGCCAAATCTGCCAGTAACCATAACTGCAATGACATCAATGCCATAGCTAAAAATAAAGACAATGAGGCATTTCCAAAAACATCAATACACCGGTCAAATATTTCAATTTTGAGTACATGTTCCAGAAAGTTCCGTAAAATCACTCCACACATCAAGGCCCATACAAAAGACGGAAGTTCGAACCACTGTCCTTTAGCCGCTATTGTCATGAAATAGGCAAAACTGATACAGATCGCAAACATGCCTAGCGTTTTTACTGCATCATCTGCTGTGATCAGTCGAGTTTTTTCCGGGTATTCAAAAGGCGCCGTTTCAGATGAAGGTGGGGCTTCATTTCGCCCTGAACTTGGTGCTAATTCTTCTGCCAGCTGATGACGACGAATCAGAAACTTGGCCACTGGCCCACCCATCATACCGCCGATGACTAAACCAAAAGTTGCACTGGCCATACCTAAAACTACAGCACCCTGAATACCATAATCCCTTTCAAAAACCATACCCCATGCACCGGCCGTACCATGACCTCCGGTTAGGGTGACTGAACCTGTAATCAAACCAATCAGGGGATCTAGGCCCAAGACCTTGGCCAGGCTGATTCCGACGACATTCTGCACAAAAACAAAAGCCACGACACAACCTAAAAATAGAAAAAGAGCCTTACCTCCCTCTTTCAGCTTTACCAAACTGGCACTGAGACCTACAGAGGTAAAGAACATCAGCATAAATATTTGCTGAATGTTGGCATCAAAATTTACTGTAATATTAAAATTTTTAAATAAAATATAAGTAATTACTGCAGCGACAAGCCCTCCGGCAACAGGCTCAGGAATATTATATTGTTTTAGAATTCTGATTTTATTTACTACCAAAAATCCGACCATCAAAACAAAAACAGCGATGATAATGGTCAGAAAGGCATCCATTTCATAATTCATATTCAGTCCAGCAATAAATTTATCCTCTAGTATGTAGTTTTCCGCAATTTTACACAGTGAATCAATCAGATAAGTGTTATATATCTTACTGTTTTTGTTAAACCTTTAATGAAATTAAAATATTCCAAAATTTTGAAATATATCAAATTATAAGTTTTCTTAGCTTTAATTTAAAAAAATTCCAACACACATCTTTTTTCAATTAACCAGCGATCGAAGAGATACCTTACCCATATATTCTAAGGTACTTATTTTTTTAGAAATCTATATATTATCTCGATTTATTATAAAAACTCATAATAAAATATAAAATCTAGAATGTGCAATTAGATAAATCCACTAAAACCACCAACCTTCTCTGCCTTTTCCATTTTGATATATTCAACATATAAGAAAAACGGTATAAAATTTATACCCCCAACATCTATATTAATATTTTATTAATAAGAATTTTATAATTTTGCACAAAAATAGTATTATTAAATTTAAAATCCATCAATAAAAATATAACCAGCATGACTGAACTAGCTTAAGATTATTTATTCAATCAAGCTCATAATTTAAAAAAAACATTTAAATTCAATTTACTAACAGTTAACTCTAATAAAAATCTTAAAACCTTCTAAACAATTATTTTAAAACAAATAAACCCTCATCAATATCATTTTTATTATAATAGAGGGTTATATAAAATAATTTTATCACTCTTGCAATTATATTTTTAGTGATAAACACCAGGGATTAAAACTATCTATAATATTAAATATTATTATATTTAAAAAATTTTTCAGCAATTAAGTGCAAATCAACTTCACTATTATTAATTTATATTTAAAATATATTTTACATAAATAGTTTAATAAATTTTATTGAGGCCACCTTAAAGCCCCTGCTCTTTTTATGGAGAATATGTTACCAACGCTAGACTTCAATATCAGTTGTGATCATTATGATCAAATAATAATTATTATTATGTGTGGGAGTAAGGCGTGATGGGATTTAAATTAATACCAACATTAGTTTCCGTGGCTATCACATTGATTATCTGGCTTCTTATTCCTATACCACAAGGCGTTACTGCGAATGCCTGGTTGCTGTTCGCCATGTTCATAGGCGTGATTGCTGCCATTATCGGTAAAGCGATGCCGATCGGTGCCATTTCAATTATTGCAATTGCTCTCGTCGCAGTTACACGCGTGACCTCCGACAACCCTGCTGATGCGATTAAAGATGCGTTAAGTGGCTTTGCTCTTCCACTGATTTGGTTGATTGGTATATCCATCATGATCTCGAAAGGATTACAAAAAACAGGTTTGGGAGCTCGGCTAGGTTATTATTTTATTGCGGTGTGGGGCAAAAGAACGATAGGTATTGGTTATAGTATGGCCCTATCAGAATTAATTCTTGCTCCAGTCACGCCAAGTAATACTGCGCGTGGCGGTGGGATCATTCACCCGATCGTCCGCTCCATTGCTACAAGTTTTGACTCCGATCCGGCAAAAGGTACGGAAGGTAAAATCGGCAAATACTTAGCTTTGGTGAATTATCATTCCAATCCCATTACGTCTGCAATGTTTATCACTGCGACTGCACCAAACCCTTTAATCGTTCAACTTATTGCAGATGCAACCGACATGCAAATTAGTCTGAGTTGGACTACATGGGCATTGGCCATGGTTTTACCCGGGATTGTGGCGCTTGCTGTAATGCCACTTGTACTGTATTTCATGTATCCACCCGAAATTAAAAAGACACCGGATGCTGCGCAGTTTGCCAAAGATCGTTTAAGAGAAATGGGGCCCATCAGCAGAGATGAAATGATAATGCTGTTTGTCTTCGGCGTTTTATTGGTACTCTGGGCAGGGATTCCAGCCATGATTCTGGGTGATATATGGTCATTAGACCCGACGACCACTGCATTTATTGGATTATCACTTTTACTGCTAACCGGTGTTCTAACTTGGGAAGATGTTTTGACACATAAGAGCGCCTGGGACACTATTACATGGTTCGCAGCCTTGGTCATGATGGCAACCTTTCTTAATAAGCTAGGACTAATCGCATGGTTTTCCAGTGCCTTACAAGCCAGCATTGAACAAATGGGTTTGAGCTGGGTTCCCGCATCCATGTTTTTATTACTGTCTTATATGTATGCCCATTATATTTTTGCCAGTACAACTGCTCATATTACCGCAATGTTTTCAGCATTTTACATAGCTGGTATTGCAGTAGGTGCTCCCCCAATGTATTTTGCTTTAATGATGGCCGCTGCCTCAAGTATCATGATGACACTTACCCATTATGCGACCGGGACCTCACCTATTATTTACGGTTCAGGTTATACAACGCTCGTTGAGTGGTGGAAAGCCGGTTTTGTCATGAGTGTAATCAATATGCTTATTTTTATAGTATTAGGCGGAATTTGGTGGAAAATACTGGGGTATTGGTAAACTCAAAAGATTATGGATGATTTATGAGAATCTGGTGAAAGTCGCAGTCAGGAAACCCAAATACAATAAAGTCTTCTCATGTATATTAAATAGCCCCTTAACCTTGGGGCTATTTAATATCTGAAATTTATAAAAATAACGGTTTAATCAGCTTTCAATGTCATAGACCCAATTACGAGCCTGTTTGTCTGTGATGGTTTCACAAACATAGTAGTCATGATTCCATGAATCAGGATGGAAAATTTCCTTTTTGGTGTAGATGACGTTTTTACCTTTTTCGACACAGATAAAACTATCACCTTGGTCTTTGACTTGGGTTCCGTTGAGGAAACCACCAATACAGAGGAAGCGGGATTGTTTGGGCATTAGAAAATCTACATTTTAAATCATCTTTGAAGACGTGAATTAGAACAATTTATTGATGATAAGTGTAGATAAAAGAAATCTTATACTTCTAATTACTTAAGATTCTTGCAATATGATCTAATAAGTCTTTCAGTAAACTCTTACTAGTAATTTCTTCACCATCTGTACGTAAATCTAATACACATCTGCTTTCTTTAGCAATAGTAATCGCAACAGACTCTTTTACCAATTTACTAAAAAAAACTGATTATGAGGCGAAATTGATTTTTGTGTATGAAAATAATCAAGATCTATATCTAAAATATATCCACCCGCATCGATATCTGGTAAGCCACTATTTTCATTCATATTCTTTACTATGTTAAATTGATTCTCTAAAAATTCATCTTCTAATGCTAAATCATATATACCATCATCAGTGCTTAATCAGTCAAAATGCGAATAACCAACGATAAACATTCTATTCGCTGGTAATTTATAACTAAAAGGTGGTATAGGTGCTGGTTTTAAATCTGAATATTTTTGTTTACCTTCTTCAAATCCAAATTGAGTATATAAATCTTTTAGAGTTTGAATAGCCACCAAAATTCTAGACACACATAACCATCTTTTGATGGGCCTTTTCATAATCTAATGGAGAACGTTGTC
>NZ_LSZJ01000003.1:0-50027 GCF_001647575.1 Acinetobacter sp. SFD | reverse complement strand
GTAATTTCTACCATCAATCAATGAAAATAATTTCGATCAATCAACCAGTAAAAATCCACACAAGTTGTTCTTCATAATCTCTTAATGATCTTTCTAACACCTCGTCAGTGCCAGAAGCTGGACTTCGATATACTTAACAACTCAGCAATCTGCTTCGTTCGTTTCCGTCTATCTCGTCGGTATGGGTGCATTCTAGAGGATTTCAGAATCATTGCAACCCCCAATTCACTATATTTTTCACGCATGTATCTTTTTTCTACAAAATTCATTAAAAAATCGTTTTTTTATCTAAATTTTGAGCATTTTTCTGCATTAAAAGCTGTACTCAGTGCAATTTTCTTTAATACCGCCAATCTCATTAAGACCTCATAGCTATCAAAAATGTATAAATTTCAAAAAAATGCCTAAACTTCAATCAGACGTTAAGTTTCCCACACTCTATATCCAGAACTTTCTAAAATTTCCTTATATCTATTTATATCTTTTTCTGTTTTGTAACTGGCTTATTAGACAAATAGGGGTAGAAAGCCAAATTTACTACTTTTTCTATGATCTTTTTTACTAGTAAATTTTTAAAAGCACAAATACCGGCCTGATCCTTCCTTGTTCCAGATCAGATCTAAAATTTCATTAAAGATATTTAAAGATAAAAAGGGATTAAAGTAGATTAATTCGTCTTTGATGAACTACGATCTTTTATCCAATGCTGCATCACTTCCTGAATAACCTCTTTTTTACCGTTATAGTCTTCAGCAGCGAATAATAATTTAGCCCGATGTGGTAATCGTTCTTTGACTAAGGAAAAAAGCAGATAATGTGAGGCAAGATCTAATTGCTGGAATAAAGCACAAGCATAGTGAAAAGACTTTCGCTTTTGTTCAGAAACGTCATATTCAAATAAAAAACGTAAAATGAAATCAATATCTTCATCAAACATCTGTTCAGTCTGGTAGTGATACACCTTATTTACCTTTCTTTTTTATAAATGAAATGAGGTTTAAAAAAGGATGAAGCTAATTTTGACTTTATTTCATTTGTTGAATACCGAAAATCGCGCTTAGACCACAGCAATAAAAAAGGAAGAGATCTCTCCCAAAATCTCTCCCTTAGAATTGAATCTTTACCCGATCCACGATGTCATTATTATAGTTATTCACTTTAAAGCTTAAAAAGAGTCTCTTTGGAAGGAGACCTTATAAATTGTGGATTTACCTTATTATTACTACCCTCTAGATGTCTAAACAAATTCTCTAGATGAATAAATCCTATACATAATATTCCCGAAAAGCAAGCAATTTGGAAAAAATTACCTATTGTTTTCATAGGGTTTTTTTTGAAGTTACTTATTCGATTTATGAATATAGGACATCAATAAAAAAGCAGGCCGAAGCCTGCTTTTATTTCAATAACTTAGCTCTAAATTTAGTCAACAAAAGTCACTTTAGCGATGGATTTTTTACTCGCTTGAATAATCAAAGTCACGTTCTCTTTCACAGAAAAAGAGGCATCAACTGGCTTCCAGTCCACTTTTACCGCACCACGACCAAGTGCATCTTTGGCTTGTGCTGCATTTTTAGTTAAGCCTGCTTCACGTAAAATTGAAGTAATAAAGATTTCGCCACCGAATTCAGCACGTGAAATGGTCACTTCAGGCGTACCTTCAGGCAATTCACCTTCAGTAATGATATTACCTGCACCTTTATGTGCATTGGCAGCTGCTTCAGCACCATGGAAACGCTCGACCAGCTCTAACGCGAGAATCTTTTTGACTTCTTGCGGATTACGGCCTTCTGCCACTTCTTTTAATAGTTGCTGAATTTCTTCAATTGACTTGAAACTTAACAGGTCAAAATAACGCTCGATCAGAGAATCCGGCATTGAAAGCACTTTTTGGTACATCGCACCTGGTGCATCAAATACACCAATATAGTTACCTAAAGACTTGGACATCTTGTTGACGCCATCCAGACCTTCAAGAATTGGTACAGTAATACAGACTTGTGGTTCCTGATCATAACGACCTTGAAGCGTACGACCCATCAACAGGTTAAAGGTCTGGTCTGTACCACCCAGCTCTACATCTGCTTCCAGTGCGATCGAGTCATAACCCTGAACCAATGGATACAAGAATTCATGAATCGCGATTGGCTGATGATTGTTATAGCGCTTGGTAAAGTCATCACGCTCAAGCATACGTGCAACCGTTTGCTGAGATGCCAGTTGAATCAGATCAGCTGCAGTTTTTTGAGCAAACCATTCCGAGTTGAACACCACTTTGGTTTTGTTTGGATCAAGAATCTTAAATACTTGTTCTTGATAAGTTTTAGCATTTTCTAAAACTTGTTCACGTGACAACGGTGGACGTGTAGCACTTTTTCCGGTTGGGTCACCGATCATCGCAGTATAGTCACCGATCAGGAAGTACACCTCATGACCCAAGTCCTGAAATACTTTTAACTTATTAATGAGAACCGTATGACCCAGGTGTAAGTCAGGCGCAGTCGGGTCAAAACCCGCTTTAATTTTTAATGGGCGATTCTGTTTTAATTTCTTGAGAAGGTCTTCTTCAGAAATAATTTCGTGGGTGCCTCGTTGAATGAGGGCAAGTTGTTCTTCAGCCGGCAGGAAATTTGACATCACAAAATCCAATACATCAGTTACTCAATTTGTGCGATATACTAACACTTTTTCAGCATATTGCAGGCTTAAGAATAACCATGACAGCGATCTATATTGGGGTAATGACCGGCACGAGCATGGATGGTGTCGATATTGTTGCTGCTTCTTTTGATCCACTCCAGCTTCATGCCACACTCACTTTGGCATTTGATCCTGACCTTCGGGATGAGCTGATGGCACTGACCTTGCCAGATGACAATGAAATTGACCGCATGGGTAAGGCCGATGTTGCGCTAGCACAAATGATTGGTCATGGTATTAATGCGCTGATTGAAAAAAATAACCTGGATAAATCTAGAATTAAGGCGATTGGCTCGCATGGCCAGACTATCCGGCATCGTCCTGAACATGGCTTCACCCTGCAAATTGGTGACCCGAACATCATTACTGAAATTACCCAGATTCCGGTGATTTCAGATTTTCGTCGTCGTGATCTGGCGGCAGGTGGTCAGGGAGCACCTTTAGTTCCGGCATTTCATCAGGATATTTTCCAGCATGACAGCATTCACCGGGTCATTTTAAATCTGGGCGGTATTGCCAATGTCAGCCTGCTGCCTGCCGGCAAGCCTGAAGAGGTGTATGGTTTTGATACCGGACCGGCCAATATCTTGATGGATGCATGGTGTTCCCGTTATACCGGCCAGCCTTTTGATGAAAATGGCAATTGGGCAGCCTATGGCACCCCGATTCGCAGCTTGCTGGATCGCTTGCAGTCACACGAATTCTTCTCCAAAGAACCTCCGAAAAGTACCGGTCGTGAAGATTTCAACCTGGAATGGCTGGATGAACAGATTGCTGACTGGCGCAATGACCTGCAATACGATGAACTGGAAGACACTCCAGAAAATGTACAGGCGACTTTATTAAAGCTCACCACTCGTGCCATTAAAAAAGCCATTTACCGCTCCGGCATGGATACCGGACAGGTTTTTGTTTGCGGTGGTGGTGCCTACAACTCACATTTACTGGAGCAGTTGCGCTGGCGCCTGCGCAAACATGAATGGAGCGTACAGACTACCGCCGATCTAGGCCTCAGTCCGACCTGGGTAGAAGCTACTGCCTTTGCCTGGCTGGCCATGCGTTTTATGAATCAGCTAAATGGCAACCTGCCTGCAGTCACTGGTGCCGCTGGCTATCGCGTTCTCGGCACCATTACTGCTGTTTAAATTCAGCGAATTACTATTATCTTGCATGACTATATAGCTACTCAAAAACAGTCATCAAAAAAGGTTTGCAAAAATGCAGACCTTTTTCAGTTTTCAATATTCTTTATTGCATCATGCGTTTGGCATTTTCATTTCTAAAGGCCCGCAAAATTTGCTGACCGGCACGACCTGTAGGACTTAAGCCCAAACGCTGCTGTTCCTGACGAATCGCCTGACGGGTTTTATCTCCAATCAGGCCATCCACCGCACCAATGTCATAACCTCGATTCAATAAAAATTGCTGGATCTCACGACGTTCTGCACGAGAAGTTCCCGGATCATCAGTAGGCCATGTGGCCATAAACGAGCCTTTACCTTGCAGGCGATCGGATAAATGTGCAATCGCCAAGGCATAACTTTCTGCCGCGTTATAGCTATAAATGGCATCAAAGTTTTTAAAGACCAGGAACACCGGGCCATTCGGCCCCGCAGGCGCAAGTAATCCAGCTTGAGAGGATTGTGATAAATTTCCTTGAATTAAAGGCGAACCGTCGGCACGCACCACCCCCTGATTAAGCCAGTTACTCAAGGATTTTTTATTACGACGGCCTTCACCAGAAACCGACATGCCTTGCGGAATCTTGACTTCAAAACCCCAAGGCTGGCCGCTCTGCCAGCCTCGCTTGCTTAAAAAATTTGCCGTCGACGCCAGCGCATCAGGAATGCTTGAAACCAGATCACGTCGGCCATCACCATCAAAATCAACTGCAAGTTCATCATAAGTCGATGGCATAAACTGGGTATGACCAAATGCGCCTGCCCATGAGCCACGCAGCTGCTCTTCACGCACATCACCACGCTGCAGCAGTTTCATGGTGGTAAAGAACTCACCACGGAAATAACTTTGACGACGACCTTCACAGCTCAAGGTACCCAAAGCCTGCAATAAAGGGTAACGACCCGAAATATCACCGAAATTACTTTCTACTCCCCATACCGCCACGATGGTTTCTGCAGGCACCCCATAAACGGCACTAATACGGTTTAACACTTCACGATGCTGCTGCAGTTTTTGCCGGCCCAGTTGGACACGCTCTTCATCAACCAAACCTGACAAATAATCCCAGATCGGTGTTGAAAACTCAGGCTGATAGTTCAGGCGCTCGATCACAGAATAATCGGGTGTTAAATTTTGGGTATAGCGATCATAAGTTGACCCACTTACTCCTTGGGCAACTGCCTGACTGCGTAAATTGGCAAGACAGTTCTGAAAATTATTTTGGGATGCATAATTTGGACTACTTGAACTAGCAGGCAAATTAGTCGGTGTGACACGCTGGCCATTAATAATAAGTTCTGCCTGTGCCTGAGTGACAGCCAAAACCACAGAACCAACAAAAAGTGCAAGCCGTTGCATAAGACCCCTGAATATTTAGATTTCGAATTATGTTTTTACCTTAGCAGCTCATGATGAAAATTAAAGCGCCAATACGTAAATTTAAATTCATAATTTCTACACTTTTGAATTCATTTTGTAGTTTTAAATTTAAATATTTATCCACAGGTTGTTTTTTAAATTCAAAATGTGCGCGGTTTTGAATTTAAAGTTATAACTTGAGTCCAATTTTATGAATTTAAAAATTAATTGTGGATAACTTAAGTTGATAATAGAGTGCTTTAAACCGTCAGAGCTTCTGGCTGACACGATGCTGGTTTTAAATTCATTAAAATGACGAGCCAGTTTTAAATTCAGAAACTTTGAATTTATTTATTGGATTTTAAATTTGAATTCATACTTTTAAATTTAAAAGTACAGATTTGAATTCAAAGTTGTTTTAAATTTGAATTTATTTTTATGAATTTAAATTCAAACCCATATCCTAGTTTTAAATTCAAATATTGATTCAGGCTTATCCATAATTGAATAGTACACAATCCCGCGCAAAATCGGCTTGAATGAGATGATGATATTTATAATCAATTGACCGGTTTATAATCAATTCATCCACAAAATGATCCGACCAATGGCAGGTATTTTTGAAGAGGCGCAATCATGCCTGAAAGCAGGCAAATAAAAAAGCGATCACAGTAGTGATCGCTTTTTTTATCAGCAGGTTACAACTTAGATGGTCATATCTTCGCTCAATGCCAATGGATTCGGTAAAATTTTCGCCAGTTGACGGCAAAGTATAGACAATTGCGTACTGTCATTTGGCATCAGGGTAATATGACCAATCTTGCGGCCTTCGCGCTCTGACTTGTTGTAAAGATGCAAATGCGCACCTTCTAATGCCAGTACATCTCCAGACTTTGGATACTGCCCAATGATGTTCACCAAGACAGTTGGACGGATCACTTCAGTTGAACCTAAAGGTAAACCTGCCACTGCACGTACATGATTCTCAAACTGTGAACATACGGCGCCTTCAATCGACCAGTGCCCCGAGTTATGCACGCGTGGCGCCATCTCGTTGGCATATAAGCCTTTGTCTGTCACAAACAGCTCAAGGGTCAGCACACCAACATAGTTCAGATGATTCAGCAGGCGAGTGATGTAGTCCTGCGCCACAGGCTGCAAATCTGCACTGTGTGGTGCAGGCACAATCGAATGCGACAGGATCCCGTTATGATGATGGTTTTCTGCCAAAGGCCAGGTTTTGACATCGCCATTCTGGCCACGTACTGCAATGATTGAGACTTCACGTGAGAAAGTTACAAAACTTTCAGCAATCAGTTCACCCGCAGGACCCAATTCTGCCCAGGCCTGATCCATCTGGTCTGCCGAACGTAAAACGAATTGGCCTTTGCCATCATAACCGCCACGCGAGGTTTTCAGTACGATCGGCAAGCCCAGTTCAACTACAGCTGTTTTTAAACTTTCCAGTGAAGTGACCGCTTTATACGGTGCAACCGGAATAGCCAGTTCATCAAACAAGGCTTTTTCAGACAGACGATGCTGTGCAATCGCCAAAGCCTGACGTGGCGGATGCAGTTGCTTGCTTTGCGTCAGTACGTCAACATCTGCAAGGGGCGTGTTTTCAAACTCTAGGCTAAATACATCTGCACTGTTAATAAAGTCTTGCAGACCATTTTCAGCTTTGCTCGAAATCACTGGACCTAATGCAGCAGAAGGGCAGTCTGTGCTGGCTTCAAAAAATGTACATTGAATATTTAATGGAAGTGCCGCTTGCGCCATCATACGACCCAGCTGACCGCCACCAAAAATACCGATGGTTTTATCCATAATCTGTATCTCGACTTAAACCTGGCCTGGAATATTGTTGCTTGCCACTTTATCTGTTTGCGCCGTACGGAAATCTGCAACATTTTTTGCGATCTCTGGACGGGTCAAACCCAGAATTTGCGCCGCCATAATGGCAGCATTCGTGGCACCGGCAGGACCAATCGCCAAGGTACCGACTGCAATACCGGCTGGCATTTGCACAATAGACAGCAATGAATCAACACCGTTTAAAATCGAAGATTTCACCGGTACGCCCAGTACTGGCAAATCAGTTTTCGCTGCACACATCCCCGGTAAATGCGCTGCACCGCCTGCACCGGCAATAATCACCTGAATACCACGATCACGCGCTTGCTCGGCATATTCAAACAGGCGGTCTGGGGTACGATGTGCAGAAACGACTTCGGCTTCAAATGGGACACCAAGCTGTTTAAGCATATTGGCAGTGTGTTCGAGAGTTGCCCAATCTGATTGAGAACCCATGATAATACCTACGAGAGGAGTATCTTGTGCAGCAGCCGCATTCATTGCAAATTTTCCAGAGATTAAAGTAAGAAAAGATAAATCTCGACGAGAGAGCCAAGCTTGAATAGGAGTACTCATTATAGACTGAAAATTCAGCTTCATAAAATTTAACGGTCAAAGCAAGACTCGATTTTTCTTATTTTTTTATTGAATTCTTAAAAACTGGAATAAAAATAGGGGAGTAGTCGTAGTTACTGCCATTTAGGAACTGCGGAATACAAAATAGATACATCCGCACAGACACAAAGCGGCCCAGAGATAATCCAGTCTAAGCGGCTGTTTAAACATGAAAATCATGAAAGGTACAAACACCAGTAAGGTCACCACTTCCTGGGTAATTTTCATTTGACCGACAGCCAGTCCTTGCTGTGCCAGTAATTTGGTCGCCGGAATCATCAGGCTATATTCAAACAGGGCAATGATCCAGCTGAATAAAATTGCCTGCCAGAGGGGTGCATCATGCGGCAAAAACTTTAAATGTCCGTACCAGGCCAGTGTCATAAAACAGTTGGCAATCACCAGAAGAAATAGAGCCTGGAGCATCTGCATGCACTCTGCAAAAAGGTTTAACTTATTTTACCGTTTATTTGGTGAAAAGATATTGCACTGCTTGTAACTTTTCTTTGAGTTTATCCTTGAAACTGGATTAAAAAAATCCCGCAATCCGCTCTGAGTTTTGACTATCTTTTCGTGTAAAGCCTTGCTATCGTTGCTTGCAAATTGAATAAATCATGCCAGTAGCACCAATCTAAGGTGACAGGGTCAGACAGGAACGGAGTGAAGTAGATGCATCTGCATATTTTGGGTATTTGTGGCACCTTTATGGGCTCGTTAGCGCTACTTGCACGCGATCTGGGCCATCAGGTAACAGGTTCTGACCTGAATGTATACCCGCCGATGTCGACCCAACTTGAAAATGCAGGCATTACTTTAATGCAGGGCTATGATCGTAGTCATTTGCAGCCTCATCCGGATCTGGTGATTGTCGGTAATGCCATGAAGCGCGGCATTGATGCTGTGGAATATATGCTGAATGAAGGTCTGCCTTATATTTCGGGTCCGCAGTTCCTGGCCGATCATGTGCTGCAGGGCAAACATGTTTTAGGTGTTGCCGGAACACATGGCAAAACGACGACGACCACCATGCTGGCCTGGGTCCTGGATCAAGCCGGTCTGGAGCCGGGTTTCCTGATTGGTGGTGTACCCCTTGGCTTTTCGGAAAGCGCACGTCTGGGCGGTGGCAAATACTTCTGTGTCGAAGCGGATGAATATGACTCTGCTTTCTTCGACAAGCGTTCCAAGTTCGTACATTACCATCCTAAAACTGCAATTTTAAATAACCTGGAATTTGACCATGCCGATATCTTCGATGATCTGGCAGCAATTCAAAAACAGTTCCATCATTTAGTCCGTACCATTCCCAGCGAAGGCCGGATTATCGCACCAATTACTGAAAGTAATATTGATGAAGTCTTGGAACAAGGCTGCTGGACACCGGTGGTGCGTACCAGTCTGGATGCCAATGAAAAAGCTGAGCTGTATGCTGAGCAGTTATCGGAAGATGGTTCCCATTTCAAAGTGCTGCAGCACGGTGTGGTCAAAGGCGAAGTGCTGTGGAATATGACCGGGCAACATTCAGTTGCCAATGCACTTGCGACAATCGCAGCCGCTGAACATGTCGGGGTATCCATTGCAACAGCCTGTGAAGCGCTATCGAATTTTGGCGGGGTAAAACGCCGTATGGAGCTGCTAGGTACAGTCCGTGGTATCGAGGTGTATGATGATTTTGCCCATCATCCGACGGCGATTGACACGACCCTGGAAGGCGCGCGCAAACGTCTGGGTGAACGCAAACTCTGGGCGATTATCGAACCGCGCTCCAATACCATGCGTATGGGCAGCCATAAAGATGGCCTGGCCCATTCTGCTCGTCTGGCTGATGAAGTGATCTGGTATCAACCTGAAGGGCTGGACTGGGATCTGCAACCGGTCATTGATGCTGCACCCAACAAAGCCAAAGTTGCACGCACACTGGATGACATCATTCAGACTGTGGTCGCTGAAGCAGGCGAGGGGGATGCCGTAGTGATTATGTCAAATGGTGGTTTTGGCGGTTTGCATCAGAAGCTAATGACTGTTTTACAAGCATAAATTAATCTCGATCTAGTAAAAAAGCCCGCTAAGCGGGCTTTTTTTGACAGTTTAAAATATTCATTGAGCAAAAGTGTATACCTGTGCTGATCTTGAAATACCATGACTTGGATATTGATCCAAACTGCGGATTCCTACCTAAATCCCTCTAATGATTTTTTGTTGCAATCTATACATAAGACTCATTGTAGCCCCATAACACGCAAGGCATAATCGGGAAGAATACAGGTATTTATAGACCTGAAAGCTAGATCATGAATCAGCCCATTGCTGCCACTCTAATAAAAGCGATCAAGGCATTCACCATTCTGGCTAAGCCAGGTCATTCTCACTCCTCACTCCCTTAGGAGATGTGTCATGACAAGTATGAAAGCAATGGTCTATTACGGCGAAAATGATATCCGCTTTGAAGACCGCCCTGTTCCCACCCTTTTGCATCCTGGCGATGCCATCATCAAACTAGAAAAAGTCACGATTTGTGGTACCGATCTCGGGATATGGAAAGGTAAAAACCCGGAAATTGAGCAGGAAGCCGTACGAAAAGAAGGTAGTTTTAATGGCCGGATTCTGGGCCATGAAGGCATTGGCATAGTGGAAGAAGTCGGTGCGGCAGTCAAGAACTTCAAAAAGGGTGACCGGGTCATTATCTCCTGTGTCAGCCGCTGTGGAACCTGTGAAAACTGCCAGAAACAGCTGTATGCCCATTGTCGCAATGACGGCGGCTGGATCATGGGTTATATGATTGACGGCACTCATGCCGAATATGTGCGTACTCCCTTTGCCGACACTTCACTTTATCATTTACCTGAAGGCCTGGATCAAGACGTGGCCGTGTTTCTCTCAGATATTTTGCCTACTTCCCATGAAATTGGGGTGCAATATGGCGATGTCAAACCAGGTGACAATGTCGCTGTGGTCGGCGCAGGGCCAATTGGCATGAGTTGCCTGTTGACTGCACAATTCTACTCACCTGCCAATATTATTATGGTAGATACAGATGATAACCGGCTGGAATTTTCCAAAACTATAGGGGCGACTCATACCGTCAACTCCGCCAAGGAAGATGCCATCCAGAAAATTTTAGAGATTACTGATGGGCGCGGTGTGGACTGTGCCATTGAAGCAGTAGGGATAGAACCTACCTGGAATATTTGTCAACATATCGTCAAAGAGGGTGGACATGTTGCCAACGTCGGCGTGCACGGCAAACCTGTCAGCTTTGAACTGAACAAACTCTGGATTAAAAACCTGACGATTACTACAGGTCTAGTCAATGCCAATACAACCGGTATGCTGCTCAAAACCTGCTGTTCCGGCAAACTGCCACTGGAAAAACTGGCAACCCATCATTTTAAATTTGCCGATTTTGAAAAAGCCTATGATGTATTTAAACATGCAGCTGATGAAAAGGCATTAAAAGTCATGATTGACATGAACTGATGCCTGTCAGATAAAAAAGTCCGCTATGCGGACTTTTTTATTTTCTACTTTTATCTACAGATCAATAGATCAGAAATAGGGGACATACCCGCGTTGCTTATAACCTTTTGGTGATGCCAGACTGGCCTGATTTTCCTCCAGGCGATACAGCACTTTTAAAAATTCAGAAATTCCTGACTGCTGTAAAGCATGCGGTTCAAACTGCTTGAAACCTAAACGTGAAAATAAAGAAGAAATTTCACTATGTTTATGCACATATTTCATTGACCATTCCGAGAAATGGGATTGCTCTACGATCGCATCTTCAAAACGCAGGACATTGTGATGGCGGGCATCTCGAGAAATGCGCTGAAATAAGCTTTCCACTATTTCAGCCTGACCTTCCAGACATTGGAAAAACTTGCCATGGGAATAATATAAAACGCCATGAATCTGATGCTGTTGATTAAAATTCCGGGCAGTCGCCAAAATATCGCTCAACTCTTGTTCAGATTCTATCCGTTCACTGGCATAGCAAAGTTGTAGCATCATGCGTCTTACTCAGAGGAGGAATTAAAACTACAGTTTAATCAATTATTTTACCTCAAGTCGACTATTTTTTAAGCAAATATCCGTTTTTGCTTACAAGCATTTCTGTTTGCATTTTAGATTTGAACTTTTAACAATAGCTCTAAATTATTAAACGAATATTTTCATACACCTATCATAAACATAAGGACACAGCCTGATGTTAAAAGATTTGATCTTAACCCTTGGCTTACTATGTGGGTGTTTTGCCCTGATGATCACTTTAAATAATCTGACCTTCAGTACTCAAACCAATCTGCTCATCAGTTCGATTTTTATCAGCTGGGCCATTTTGCAATTTGTCGGTCATCACATTTATTTCCATGCCAGTTATCTGCTGATTATGGCAATTTTGTTGATGCTGCAACAATTTGAAGAAATTTTCTGGGCCATGACCGGTATGATGGCAGGCTTTGGTATATATACCCTGTTACAGGGTGTAGTTCTGCCTGTCTTAAAAGAAAAACTAGGCCGATCTTTTGAAAAATCCCCCTGGATAGTCAAATAGCCGTTGCTGCGACATCGGCCAGACTAGAATCACGTTTAAACATGACATCCACATAGGAACATTGCGGAACAATTTTCAACTGTTTCTGGCGGGCAAAATCCACCAGTACGTCCAGCATTTTGCGTGCAATCCCCTGACCGCGTAAGGAATTGTCTACCCAGGTATGATCGGCCACAATGGTTGACGCATCATGCCACTGGTAGGTAATTTCGGCCAGACGTCGGCCATTCTCTTCCATAAAAAATACACCGCCGCGTTTTGAATCCTGATGTTGAATATCCATACTGAAAGCTGATCCTGTATAAAATTGCTGGTTCCTTCAATTTAAAACATCTTGCTGAATTAACAATATGAATTATTGTTAAGTTTTTAATAGGTAATGAAATTTTTTATTTCACTCCCTTATTCATTTTAAATTTTCCTGCCCTCTATCAGGTTTTATTGCTGTCTTAATTGCAGGGATAATCTCGCTTAAATCATCACAGTTTTTTCTACATTTTTTTCTTTCTAGAATTTTAATTTTTATCTACTTCCTGATTAAGAGACAGGATTAGAATACTGCATCTTTTTACAGGCAATCCCTTATGTCTGATTCAGCTTCTGCTTCTTCTGTCACCCAGCAATGGATTGGGGTAATTGCCTTAGCCTGTGCAGCTTTTATTTTTAATACGACTGAATTTATTCCTGTGGCCTTACTGAGCGGAATCGGCCATAGCTTTGCCATGTCTGCGACCCAGGTCGGCATCATGCTCACTATTTATGCCTGGGTCGTGGCATTACTCTCACTTCCGATCATGCTACTCACCAAAACCGTAGAACGGCGTTTTTTGCTGATGCTGGTCTTTGCAGTATTTATTTTGAGTCATGTCCTGTCTTATTTTGCCTGGAGTTTTAGTGTACTACTAGTTAGCCGGGTCGGGATTGCCATCGCACATGCCTTATTCTGGTCGATTACTGCCTCACTCGCGGTTCGGGTGGCACCTAAAGGCAAAGAATTTCAGGCACTGGGCTTGCTGGCCACAGGAACAGCCATGGCTATGGTACTGGGCATTCCGTTTGGCCGGATGATTGGTGAAGCATATGGCTGGCGTAACAGTTTTGCCCTGATTGCCTGTGCAGCGCTTATCATTTGTCTGATTCTGGCTAAAGCCTTGCCACTTCTGCCCAGTGTAAATTCAGGCTCCTTGAGCAGCCTAAAAGTCCTGATTCGACGTCCAAGCCTGATGCTGGTCTTTGCTTTGACCATTCTGATGATTACAGCGCAATTTACCGCCTATAGTTATATTGAGCCGTTTTCCCTGAATATCGCCGGATTTACTTCTGAACAGACTACGACCTTACTGCTGGTCTATGGCGGAGCGGGTTTTCTGGGTTCATATCTGTTTGGCCGCTTTACTGCACAATTCCCGAAAATGACAATTCCTGCTTTTAGCTTGGGTATGGCCATTTCAATGTTACTGCTCTTGCCACTCTCTGCTACGGTCACAGGACTGTCTGGATTAACCTTGCTGTGGGGCTTGAGTATTATTGGCTTTAGTCTGGCCTTACAATCCAAAACCCTGAATCTTGCGGCAGATGCTACCGATGTCGCCATGGCCATTTATTCAGGACTATATAATGTCGGTATAGGTGCGGGTGCCTTACTTGGCGGTATCATCACCAAAAAGATCGGTTTAGACAGCATAGGCTGGGTAGGGGCAGGGCTGGCAATGCTTGGATTTCTACTCAGTATCTATCTGGTCAAACGTCCAGATTTTCTGTCCAAAGCTGCTGATTAAACGCTGCTTTTTTGTAAAATAGATTGTGATTTCCAGTCAGATCTGTCATGCTCCCTCCATATTGAGCAATCGCTCAAACAGAATTGAGTTTGAACAAGGGGAGTAGCCTCCTCCAAACGTTTAAGAATGAAATTTCAGTTTTTGAACGTGTCAGAATATCGTCATTACACTTTGCAAAAAGTCGGTATCTGAGCATCTTTAGGTCACACTTGATATAAAAAAGTGAAACACCAAGATGTAGGCAAGACCTTGATCATGTTGTTATAGATGTTTTTCATCTGGCAGCTGGTCAAGGTTTTTTTTATGGCCAGTCGTCCGATGTGGAGAGTTCACATGGAAACAATTGGTACGCTCTGGTTGTATCTTGTCTTTTTCGCAATTGTCGCCGTCATGCTGGTGATCGATTTTATCGGCTTTAAGCATCAGCATGGCCAGGAAGTAAAAGTCCGCACTGCGGCCTACTGGAGTATTGCCTGGGTCAGTGTCGCCACCTTATTTGGTGGCGGTTTATGGCTGTATCTGGAACAGACTGCAGGTGTGGCAATTGCCAATACCAAGGTCATGGAATACTTTGCCGGTTATCTGCTGGAAAAATCCCTGGCAATTGATAATGTTTTTGTCTGGCTGATGATCTTCGCCGCCTTTGCCATTCCACCGGCACTACAACGTAAATTGCTGTTATATGGTGTACTGGGTGCGATTATACTCAGAACCATCTTCATTTTTATTGGTGCCTGGTTTGTACAGGAGTTCTCCTGGATTCTGTATATCTTCGGTGCGTTCCTGGTGTATACCGGCTTCAAGTTTCTGCGCGGTCAGCATGAAGAAGACAGTAATATTGAAGATATGGCCATCCTGAAATGGCTACGTAAACACATGCGTATCACCCCGAAACTTCAGGGTGACAAATTTTTTGTACGTCAAAACGGATTGCTCTGGGCAACGCCGTTGTTCCTGGTCCTGATTCTGGTCGAAGCCTCTGATGTGATCTTTGCCGTCGATTCTATTCCAGCTATTTTTGCCGTTACCACCGATCCCTTTATTGTTCTCACTGCAAACCTGATGGCGATTTTAGGCCTACGCGCCATGTTCTTCCTGCTCTCAGGTGCAGCCTCAAAAATGCATTATCTACCTTATGGTCTCGGGATCATTCTGGTCTTTATCGGCTTTAAGATGCTGATGCTGGATGTATTCCATATGCCGATCTGGATTTCCTTAAGCTTTATTGTGCTTGTCTTGACTATCACTGCAATCTTGTCGATTCGACATAGCAAGAAGCATAACGAAACCACCCTGTAAAATTAATCATTAAAAAGCCTGCATCAGCAGGCTTTTTTTATTGTTCTATCAGGGATAATTTGGTCCATTTTTGCAAAAACTGTTTGCTCAATATGCGTTGATCGAACACGGCATAGCTGACTAAATTTGGATTCCAACGCAGCTTTAACTCAAATAAATCGGTCAAACTGAAAGGGGTGATCCACTCTAACGCATTATCATCTTGCAGGCGCAGTGCCAAAGCTATGGCTGTTTCTGGCCAAAGAGATAGTACCTGTTCAATTGAAATCAAAGATGCAATCCTTTTATTTTGATCGCTCCGGTACCATTCATGCACAAAAGCTTGATTGGTCACATTCAAAATAATATCTGGAAAAATAGCTCCTTAGCTGATCTGCCAGTAGCCGCTCTCAAGGACGGGCCTGCTCATTGGGAGCAAAGAAAATCACGTCGACCTCGGTATGATCAATCTCATAGTCAGATCCATGTAAATGTGCCCAGATCACATGAGGTAATCATCTGCTGCGATATAGGCATGGGGGGTGCAACAGAGCCAATGTCTGCAAAATTTTCATCCGTACAGGTTGCGCACGCACAATCTGATAAAACTGATCAAGAGCATTTTGGGAGGTCATGGCAAATTAAGATCACTCTTTAAATATGAATGTTCATATAAACATGGCAATTTTTTCAGCTACAATCAATCGAAAAAATTAAAAGCGTAGGTTTAAAATGTCTTCTGTACTTGCAACTACAGCGATCCGTGGTCGCTTCCTCGACATTCAGAATACAGTTGCCCAAGCACGTGACATACACGACCAAGTGCGATATGTAGAAGATGGTTTACTCATCATGAAAAATGGAAAAATCCAGTGGTTCGGCTCCTGGCAGGAAGGACAGCATCAACTTGCTGCAGGGCTCACGGTGACCCACTATCCTGAACAGCTCATTATTCCAGGCATGATTGATACCCACATCCATTTTCCGCAAACTGAAATGGTCGGGGCTTATGGTGAACAGCTGCTGGAATGGTTAAATACCTATACTTTTCCCACTGAAATCCAGTTCCAGGATTCATCCTATAGCGAAAAAATTGCCGAATTTTTCGTGCAGGAATTGCTTAAAAATGGCACTACGACGGCATTGGTGTTTTGTACCGTTCATCCTGAATCTGTAGATGCTTTGTTCAATGCGGCGACCACGCGCAATATGCGCCTGATTGCAGGTAAAGTTCTGATGGATCGTCATGCACCAGATGCCCTAATGGACACTGCAGACAGGGCTTATTCTGAGTCTAAAGCCCTGATCGAGAAATGGCACGGTAAAGGACGAAACCTGTATGCCATCACACCGCGCTTTGCTCCGACCTCAACACCTGAACAACTGCAAAAAGCCGGCCAGCTCAAAAGTGAATATCCAGACGTGTATGTACATACCCATCTCAGTGAAAATAAAAACGAGATCGCCTGGGTAAAAGAGCTCTTTCCAGAACATGAAGGTTATCTGGATGTTTACCATCATTATGGCTTAACCGGCAGCAAATCCGTCTTCGCGCATTGCGTACATCTGGAAGAAGGGGAGTGGGACTGTATGCAGCAAACCGACTCTGCGATTGCTTTCTGTCCAACCTCCAACCTGTTCCTTGGCAGTGGTTTATTTCCCCTGAAGAAAGCCTGGAGTAAAGGAGTTAAAGTAGGTTTAGGTACAGATATTGGAGCAGGAACGTCCTTTAACCAGCTGCAAACCCTGAATGAAGCGTATAAAGTTCAACAGCTGCAGGGAGAAAAACTATCAGCTTTTGAATCGCTGTATCATGCCACTTTAGGTGGTGCTAGAGCTTTAAGTCTGGATGACCGGCTGGGTAACTTCAACATTGGCAAAGAGGCAGACTTTGTGGTTCTGGATCTGAATGCGACTGCCTTACAAACACTGCGTCAGAGCAAGGCGAGGAATATTGAAGATACCTTTTTTGCACTGACCATGCTGGGGGATGACCGTAATATTGCAGCTACTTATGTTGCTGGACAAGCTGTCTATGTCAAAGCCCAATAAACCGCGTCAGCGCCGGATCATTTTGACTGCAATCGTCGCTCTCTGTGCTTTTGCACTGAAACGAGACTCTCGGCAGCCGAAAAAATGATTACATTTACCGCAGGTAAAACAGGTGCATCTCAGCTAAGGATGTATTAAAATTACCGTAATTCAGGTGTTGCAGGTCAACACCTTTTTTATTTTGCTATTTTTACTTTTTAGGTATCTACCCATGACCGTTCAAATGAGCGTAATGATTTCCGCTGAAGAAATTCAAGCTAAAGTCAAAGAGCTTGGTGCTCAAATCGATGCACACTATGCCAATAGTGACAAAGAACTTGTGCTCATCGGTTTATTACGCGGTTCAGTGATTTTTATGGCTGATTTATGTCGTGCCATTAACAAGCCGCATGAACTCGACTTCATGACTGTATCTAGCTACGCTGGCGGTACGGTGTCAAGCCGCGATGTTAAAATCCTGAAAGATCTGGACGGTGAAATTCATGGTAAAGATGTACTGGTCGTTGAAGATATTATCGACTCGGGCAATACCTTGAGCAAAGTACTGGAAATCCTGCAGACCCGTAAACCTAATTCTATTCAGTTATGTACGTTGGTAAGCAAACCTTCACGTCGCGAGATTGAACTTGAGGTGAAATTTTTGGGCTTTGAAGTTGAAGACAAGTTTATTGTCGGTTATGGCCTGGATTATGATCAGAAATACCGTCATATTCCTTTTATTGGTGAAATCGGTCTTTAAGATTGGGTTAAATCGATAAGCACTGTTTAGAAAGTGGCCTTGTGCCACTTTTTTTTATTTCTTGAATAATTTCAGTAACACAGGGAACAAAAACACAACAGCCCGTTTCAGGATTCAACTTTTTATCCACCCGACTTTATTTCAATATGAGTGAACGATGTAAAACAAAGACATGACAAGAAGGAGTATGCATATGTGGACAATTATTATGGCTATTGTCATCGGTTTTATAGCAGGTCTGATTGCTCGTGCCATTCATCCCGGTAACGATAAGGCAGGTTTTATTATGACGACCTTGCTAGGTATAGCAGGCTCCTTGTTGGCAACTTTTGCTGGCCGTATGCTGGGTTTGTATTCTGCGGACTCAGCTGCCGGTCTGATCGCTTCGGTGATTGGTGCGGTGATTATTCTGTTTATTTATAATATGATCAACAAACGCCATACCATCTAAAGCAATTTGCCATTTCGGTTAGGCTAGGCTTAATTGCCGGCATATAAAAAAAAGCACCTGATCAGGTGCTTTTTTTTATATTGCATAACGGATCATTTGATTGGATATTATAGCTCGAATTCTTTAAAGATCTGTTCAATCTGTTCTGCCGGATAGGCACCCATCACCTTAAAACCATTTGAAAATATAATCGCTGGTGTTCCATTCACACCTAAAGATTGCGCCAGTTTGTTATTACGCTCAATCGGATTGGTACAGCCTTTTTTAGAACCCGGCTGAATTCCTTTAGCAATCAAATCTTCCCAAGCCTGTGCTGGATTGGACTCGCAGTACACCTGTTTTGAAGGAGCCACAGATTGCGATTTTAATGGCAGGATAAAAGTATAAATGGTTACATCATTGAGTTTTTTCAGCTCTAGTTCAAGTTTTTTGCAATACGGGCAATTTGGGTCAGAAAAGATCGCAATCTGACGTTTACCCGTACCTCTTACACTTTTCAGTGCATCCTGAAGCGGTAATTTTTTCCAGTCGATACTATTTTGTTTTAGCATTAAATCGCGGGTCAAATTATGCTGATCCTGAATCCGCAGCATCGGGCCGGCAATTACATGCTTGGCATCTTCATTCAGATAAACCACCTGGTCCTGCATGGAGCCGCTATAAATGCCTTGCATTTCTGTGGTCTGAATATTTTCAATTTTTAAGTTAGGACTGTTTTTGGCCAAATTCGTTTTCACCGTATCAATATTGGCGAATGCAAAGCTTGAAACGAAGGCACTTAAACTCATAATCAGTATTTTTTTTAACATGAATGTTCTACATGAATTAGATAAAAATGTACTTCGATTCTAAACGCTCTTCTTTTAAATTTCTCAAGCATTTATGTTACTGCGCATTCTGGGTTAAATCCTCTTGTGATGTTTCACGTGGAACAAAAAGAAGAATTATATTTAATTCAACCACACCAAAACCAGAATAAAAACAAATAAGTTTTTGTATTTTATAATTAAATTATGATCTAAATTATTCCAGAAAAATATCTGGGCAATTGAGCCTTGACCATTTTTCTCTATCCATTCTAAACTGCAGACACTTTCTATATTCCTCGCTATGCCCTGACATGGATTGGCCAAGGATTAATACTAAAATGGCATTTTCATGACAATAACGACCAGCTGGCGACCGTTCTTGATGGTTAGCCTGGCTTTAATGATGGGAACGCTTGGCACAGCTTTGGCGAGCCCTCTTTATCCGATCTATCAGCAACTCTGGCATTTACTGCCCAGTCAGATTACCTACATTTTTGTTGCCTATATGTTGGGCTGTCTCTCGACCCTGTTATTTTTGGGCAGGACCAGCAATAGCATCGGATTTTTACGCACCCTGCAAATTGGTCTGGCACTGATCACACTGGGACTCATCGTTTCGGTCTTTGCCCAGAATGCACTCATACTGTCGATTGGCCGTTTTATTATTGGGATTGCCTCAGGCCTGATGACTACTTCTGCCATGATGGGTTTGCTGTATACCATTCCAGAAAGCCATAAACATACAGCACCACAACTGATTTCAATCATTACCGCAATGGGGTTTGGTTTGGGACCTCTGGTCGGGGGAGTGATTGCACAGTTTTCCGCTGCACCTTTGGTGATGCCATATTTACCGGTTATTCTGGGCGCTATGTTCTGTCTGTTTGGTCTGTTCTGGATCAAGGTGCCCAAGGTTGAGCTGCAGCCCTTTAGTATGGCACCCAAACTGCAACGACCTGAAGCCAAGTTTCATCTGGTGTTTATGATTATTGCAGTAACGGCTTTTAGTGCTTTTGCCGCTTTTAGCCTGTTTGCTTCTCTGTCACCCTCCTTTGTCCGCAATATTTTACCTTGGCATGGTCCTCTGGTCAGTGGCCTAGCCATTACCAGTATTCTGGTGGTCTCGGTGATCGTGCAGATGATGGCCAAAACGGTCGCAGCTTCAAAATGTCTGAATATCGGCCTGATGATGATGGGCTTGAGCATGATAATTCTGGCGCTCTGTATGTACGCAAAAATCAGCCTGCTTTTTTTCATCAGTGATCTTTGCTTTGGAATCGGCCATGGTTTTGCCCTGATGGGGGCTTTTGCAATGATTCACCAAATCACCAGCATGAACAACCGTGCAGCCGTCATGTCAACCTATCTGTTTATTGCCTATCTGGGCACCATTGTGCCCATTATTGCCGTGGGTTATCTGGCCGATCACTGGGGGCTGGATTTCGCCGTAATCAGCTTTTGTATCGCGATCAGTCTGCTGTGTTCTGCACTGTGGTGGACTTATCAAAAAGCCCCTGTAGCTGCCTAAAAAATCCCTCAACTGAGGGATTTTTTAAATAATTATTTACCAATACAGAACGATCCGAAGATCTTGCCCAGCAGATCATCGGCACTAAAATCACCCGTGATTTCGCCCAAGGCATTTTGTGCCAGACGCAAGGACTCTGCCACCAGTTCCCCCGCGTTATACACCACCAGCTGTTCACGCGCTTCAGCCAAGTACATTTGAGTGCGCTTCATTGCGTCTAAATGACGGGTACGGGCAATAAAGGTGTCTTCCTCAGGCTGGAAGCCTGCATGCGCTGTAATCGCTTCTATGAGCGCCTGAACGCCGGTTTCCTGTTTGGCGGAGATGGTGATATGGCGAAAGCCATTTAAATCCCCAATCTTGGCTTTAGTACCGGTCAGGTCGCATTTATTGCCAATCAGCATCAAACGTTTCGGTTCGATATATTCGGCAAAATATTCCTGAGCAAGTTGCAGCGGATCTTCCCCCTGGCTTAAATCATAGACCAGTAGTAATAAATCAGCCTGTTCAATTTCTTTAATCGCGCGGCGGATTCCTTCTTTTTCAACAATATCGCCGGTTTCACGCAAACCTGCGGTATCGGTGAGGGTAATTGGCAGACCATTTAAGGTAATTTTTTCATGCAAGACATCACGTGTGGTACCGGCAATATCGGTCACAATCGCACGTTCAATTCCGGCCAGCGCATTCAGCAGAGAGGATTTACCGGCATTCGGTTTACCTGCAATTACGACTTGCAAGCCTTCACGTAATAACTGACCTTGACGTGCAGATTGCTGTACTTGAGTGACTGCACTGGATACGCCATCCAGCAGATTTAAAATCTTGCCATCCGCCAGAAAATCAATTTCTTCTTCCGGGAAATCAATCGCGGCTTCCACATGCAAACGCAGGTGAATCAGCTGCTCAAGCACTGCATTGACTTTGGTCGAAAACGCGCCTTGCAAAGAACGTACCGCAGAACGGGCGGCTGCTTGCGAGCTTGCATCAATCAGGTCGGCAATCGCCTCGGCCTGCACCAGATCCAGCTTGCCATTCTCAAAAGCACGCATGGAAAACTCACCCGCTTTGGCCGCAGTAGCGCCCAGCTCAAGCAAACGGCCGAGCAGGGCATTCTGAATTACCGGCCCGCCATGACCTTGCAGTTCCACCACATCTTCACCGGTAAATGAGTTTGGATTCGGAAAACAGATGACCAGTCCTTCATCCATGACCTCACCGGCTGCATCATAGAACTGGCGGAAACCGGCAAAACGTGCTTTAGGCAGCGCTTTTTGGGTCAGTTGCTGGGCAATCTCATAGGATTTTGGACCAGACAGGCGAATCACCCCAACGCCGCCACGTCCTGGTGGAGTTGCAATCGCAGCAATAGTTGTGGTTCGGTTGAGCATAAAATTCACCTACAAAGACTCAAAAGTACAGCCAAAAAAAATCCGCCTAAGATTACCATCTTAAGCGGATTTATTCAGCCTATCCGTACAACTTAGTTGACTGGAGTGGCCTCATCACGTTTAGCACGATCTTTGGCAACAGACTTGTTAATCAAAGTTTGTTGCAGAATCGTGATCAAGTTGTTGACGATCCAGTATAAAACCAAGCCTGCCGGGAAGAATAACAAGAATACCGTAAAGATAATCGGCATAAACTTGAAGACTTTCGCCTGCATTGGATCGGTCGGCTGCGGATTTAACGACTGCTGGATATACATGGTCAAGCCCATCAGCAATGGCAGGATGAACCAAGGATCCATTGAAGATAAATCCTGAATCCACAGAATCCATGGGGCATGACGCAGTTCAACCGATTCCATCAATACCCAGTACAAGGCCAGGAAGATTGGCATTTGCAATAATAGCGGTAAACAGCCCGCAAGCGGATTGACCTGTTCACGTTTGTACAATGCCATCATTTCTTGAGAGAAGCGCATCCGGTCTTCACCGAATTCTTCTTTCATGCGCTGCATTTCCGGGGCAATCAAGCGCATTTTCGCCATCGAGCGATAGCTCTTCGACGACAATGGCCACAGGATCAGTTTCACCAGAACGGTCAACAGAATAATTGCCCACCCCCAGTTACCTACCAAGCCATGGAAGAATTCAAGACCCACGAACAGCAATTTTGCAATTGGCCATAACCAGCCATAATCAACGGTCTGGTTTAAACCTGGAGCCAAATCTTTCAGTTCTGACTGGATTTTTGGACCTGAATAGAAAGTCGCATCTACTTCAGCCACGGTACCTGCAGGCACATTGAAAGTCGGTGAAGTAAAACCGATGATGTTCATGTTATCGGTTGATTTGCGTGATTCAAGCTTGGCGCTATAGGCTTCACCATCGCCTTGAGTCAACTTCAGATGACCTGGTACCCATGCACTCACAAAGTAATGCTGCACCATTGCCACCCAGCCACCTTTGGCTTCAGTACTGACTTTCTCTTCAACAAAGTTGTCGAATTTAAGTTTGTTGTACTGCTCGTCCGGAGTACCCCATGCACCGCCCAGGAATGTTCCCAGCGTGAAGATACCCTGATCGGATTTGCCTGGATCTTCCGAGTTATCCCGTTTGATCTGACCGAACATCTGACCTTGCCAGGTCTGGCCACTGCGGTTAACCACTTTATGGTTCACCACGACCGGATATTCACCTTCAGTGAAATTGAAGGTCTTGATGATCTCGACACCATCAGCGGTTTTAAACACCAGCGGTACAGACAAGACTTTCAGGTTTTTACCGTCTTTGCTCTTGACTGTCTTTGCATCTGCCAGAGTATAAGCGGTTTTTTCCATTTCATAGGTTGGACGACCGTTACGGCTGCTGTCCGGTCCATTCAGACCGATCAGGCCAGACTGGGCGACATAGGTCCGTTTCGCATCGCTTTCCAGCATGACGAAAGGTTCATCGCTGTCTTTGTTCTTGTCATGATTGAGTAATTCAACACGAACAATATCACCACCCTTGGGATTGATCCAAAGATGATAAAGGTCAGTTTGTACTGAAATAAGCTGCTGACTTACAGGTGCTGTGGCATCCGTGGCTTGCTGCGCTGGCACATTTGCTTGTGGCAGATCAGAGGCAACTGTAGCCGTCTGACCATTTGGCAAATCTGCAGATACGTCATGCGAAACAACAGCAGTTTCCTGCTGCGGTTTTGTTTCAGCATTTCCATAATCTTTTTGCCACGCCAAAATGAGCAAATATGCGACAACAAACATGGCTCCGAGAATTGCAATCCTGGCCCATTGTTGCATATGTATTACCCCAAGTGGTGAGAGTGATTTTGGTTCAATAAACGATCACGAAAGGGTACAGCAACGTGAAGCGTTTGAGAATCTATTTGCTGAAATGAAATAAAACGAATCGCTTTTGAGGGAACAGGATCATATCCCGAGCCCCCCCACGGATGACAACGGCAAATACGTTTAGTAGCCAGCCACACTCCACGCCCAGCGCCATGCATCTGGACTGCTTCCAAGGAATATTGAGAACAAGTTGGAATATAACGACAGCGCGGTCCAAGAAGAGGACTAATCGCAATCTGATAGAAACGGATCAACCAATGCAGTAAACGTACCATTGGCCAACTCTACTTTTGTGGGAAGGGGGCTATTTTTGAATGCTTTTTGGCAAGACGGTTAAGTTTTTGCCAGGCAAATTGTAATTGCTGGTGCAATTCTGCATTAGATACTGTCTCAATACCAATTTTCGGCATGATTACAATGTCTAAGTCATCTAATTGCTGTTGATGCAGGCGAAAACTTTCGCGAGCAAGTCGTTTTACTCTATTTCTTTCGTGTGCGCGTCGCACTTTCTTCTTGGCAACAACTAAACCCAAACGGCTATTTGGCAGTTCGGAATGTTTTGCAAGAAATAAGAAATGGGGTTGATGCACTTTAAAAAGCGCACCATCAAAGACACCTTTATAATCGGCAGCACAGCGTAATCGCAACTCTGTGCCAAAACTATAAAGTTTTGTCATAACACCCAAAATCGTCTTAGCGTAACTGATTAAACAGTTAAGCTATGACGACCTTTTGCACGACGGCGAGCTAATACTTGACGACCAGCTTTAGTAGCCATACGAGCACGGAAACCATGAACACGCTTACGCTTTAATTCAGACGGTTGGAATGTACGTTTCATATTGAAACTCCAAAAAATGATCTTTCTGTGAAGGTCCGCGATTTTAGTGCTCATTGCTTGAGCTGTCAATGCAAAAGCACTTTTCTTTTCAAATAACAGCAAAAAAGAGCGAAGGTGTATTTTTTATGCAGAACTGGATAACACTATCTCGATTTGAGTTAACCACAAATCAAGTTATTGTTATTTAAATAAATATAAGTTATAAACAACTCTATCAACAAAGTTATCCACATGTTATCCAGAGTTTAAATTTGAACTTCGAGTTTTGAATTTAAATTTAATGCTTTATGAGTTATCCACAAAAACTCGCGATCTTATAAGTAAATTCAAATTTATAAATTTAAATTTATTACTATTAGGAAGCGCTTTTTCTATGGATAAGCTATTTTTTATTTATATAAACATTAAGTTATGTTGTGGATAAAACTGTTGTTATTAATTTTATACTTTGTGGATAACTTTGTGATATATTTTATCCACAGCTTGCGGATAAACTTATCCACACCGGGTTTTAAATTTAAATTTATGCACCTTGAGTTCTTTTTGCACAATTTTTGTGGAAATTGCCATGACAGATGTGGATAACTTGGTTAGAATGGCGACCCGCTTTTGGTCGCGGGCAGCTTTTTTTCGAATGAACAATGGAATGAATAGGGGATTCACATGCTTTGGACGGACTGCTTAAATCGCCTGCGACAAGAGCTCTCTGGAAATGTCTTTACCATGTGGATTCGGCCATTGGTTGCAGAAGAGCTGGATGATACCTTGCGTCTTTATGCACCGAATCCCTACTGGACGCGCTACATTCAGGAACATCATCTGGAACTGATTTCAATTCTGGCAGAACAGCTGTCTGAAGGTCGTGTGCGTAAAGTTGAAATTCTGGTAGATTCTCGCCCGGGGGCAATCCTGTCTGCGAGTGAACAGCCGGCCACCACGACTGCTGCACTAGAATCCGCACCTGTTGTCGCGCCATCCCCGCGTCCCAAGAAAGAAAAAGAAGATTCAGGCAAAAATAGCCGTAAACGTCAGTTGAACCCCTTATTCACCTTTTCGCTGTTTGTGGAAGGTCGTTCTAACCAGATGGCAGCAGAAACCTGTCGTAAGGTACTGACCCAGCTGGGTGCTTCCCAGCATAACCCCTTATTTTTATATGGTCCGACTGGTCTGGGTAAAACCCATTTGATGCAGGCAGTCGGCAATGCACTGTTGCAGGCCAAACCGAATGCCCGGGTCATGTACATGACCGCAGAAAGTTTTGTGCAGGATTTTGTCAGCTCTTTGCAGCAGGGCAAGGTTGAAGAGTTTAAAAAGAACTGCCGCTCTCTGGATCTGTTACTGGTTGATGATATCCATCTGCTGGCGGGTAAAGAAGCCAGTCTGGTGGAGTTTTTCTATACTTTTAACGCACTGCTGGACGAGTCCAAGCAGATTATCCTGACCTCGGATCGTTATCCTAAAGAGCTGACCGAACTGGATCCACGTCTGGTTTCACGTTTTTCCTGGGGCTTATCGGTAGGTGTTGAACCACCGGATATTGAAACCCGGATTGAAATTTTGCTGAAAAAAGCAGAAAACACCGGAGTGGATTTACCACGTAACTGTGCGCTGTTTATTGCTCAGCAGGTCGTGGCCAATGTACGTGAGCTTGAAGGTGCGCTGAATAAAGTGGTGGCGATTTCACGTTTCAAAGGCACGCCGATTGATCTGGATGTAGTGCGTGAATCTTTGAAAGATGTGCTGGCGATTCGAGCGCGTACCATCAGTACTGAAAACATTCAGCGTGTGGTCAGTGAATATTTCCGTATTCCGTTAAAAGAGATTGTTGGTCCAAAACGTACCCGGATTTATGCCCGCCCCCGTCAGCTGGCGATGGGCTTGGCCCGTGAACTCACCGGCGACAGTTTTCCGGAAATTGGCATGGCTTTTGGGGGGCGTGATCACAGTACCGTGATGCATGCCTGCGAGAAAGTACAGAGCCTGCGCGAAGAAGATCCGATCTTTAACGAAGACTATAAAAACCTGCAACGTCTGTTGCAAAGTTGACCGAAAACGCTCAAATTCTATTCTTGCTATGCGGCTGCTTTTGCCGCATAGTAAACCGTCAAAAAATCACTTTTTCTATATTAATCTTCAGCTTTAGAGGAATGCACCGTGCGTTTAAAAATCGCGAAAGAAAGCTTACTGAATGTTCTCTCACATGTCGTAGGAGCGGTTGAACGTCGCCATACCTTGAATATCCTGTCTAATCTGAAAATTCAGGTGACCGCACAAGCATTGACCGTAACCGGTTCGGATCTGGAGGTTGAGCTGGTGGCGAGTACGGCGCTGGCTGAAGGTGCCTGTCTGCAGGAAGGTGAGACCACAGTTCCTGCACGTAAACTGATTGATATCTGTAAGTCACTTCCTTCAGCGGCATTGATCGATTTGCATATTACTGAAGACCAGCGCTGCATTCTTAAATCAGGTAACAGCCGTTTTGTACTGGGTACCTTGCCTGCTGATGATTATCCATTACTAAATACTGAAAACACGCAAGGCACGCAAGTGACAGTGACACAGCGTGAACTGAAACGCCTGTTTGAAAAAACTGCTTTTGCCATGGCGGTTCAGGATGTGCGTTTTTACCTGACCGGTACCTTGCTGGAAATTGATGCCAATCAGCTTCGTGCAGTGACTACCGATGGTCACCGTCTGGCACTGTGTGAAACGACAGCACAATCTACAGCAACCCAGCCGATTCAGGCGATTGTGCCACGTAAAGCCGTTGCAGAATTACAGCGTCTGCTGAGCGTTGAAGATGAGCAATTATCTTTATTGATTGGCCGTGAACTGCTCAATGTGACCATTACCATGCCAAGCCGTGACAAGGAACAGGCGGATATTACCGTACGTTTCACGACTAAACTGATTGATGGTAAGTTCCCGGACTACCGCCGTGTAATTCCACGTGGTGGCGACAAAGTGGTGATGATCGCACATGACGTGTTCAAGCAGTCTTTGCAACGTGTGGCGATTTTAAGTAATGAAAAACTTCGCGGTGTGTTTCTGAACTTCAATGCCGATTCCTTGCAGCTTCGCGCCAATAACCCGGAGCAGGATGAAGCAATTGAAGATCTGGCAATTCAATATTCAGATTCCCCGCTAGAAATGTCATTTAATGCGCAGTATCTGATTGAAGTGCTCGGGGTGCTGGATGGCGATGATGTGTCGATGACCATGACTGAAGCGAACCAGTCTGTTTTGGTACAGGACCCGGCACATACAGATCAAGTCTATGTTGTCATGCCGATGCGTGTTTAAGCCGCGGCTTTTTGATACTCAGATAAGCTATGCATATTACGCGTTTACATATTGAGCGTGTACGGAATTTAAAGACGGTTGCTCTCCACGGATTGCAGCCGTTTAATGTTTTTTATGGCCAAAATGGTTCAGGTAAAACCTCGATTTTAGAGGCGATTCATTTACTGGCTGCCGGGCGTTCCTTCCGTACCCATATTCCCAAAAATTATATCCAGCATGGCGCACAAGATGCGATTGTGTTTGCACAGTCTACGACTGAAAAAATTGGCATGCAAAAAATGGCTGGCGGGGAACAGTTGATTAAGGTCAATGGTGATCTGGTCGCGACTCAGGGTCAGCTGGCCAAACTGCTACCCTTGCAGCTGATTGATCCGCAAAGTACCGATATTATTGATCATGGTGCCAAACCACGGCGTCAATTGCTGGACTGGTTGATGTTCCACGTGGAACCGGAATTTTATCATGCCTGGCAATATTATTCGCGTGCGCTGAAACAGCGGAACAGCCTGCTCAAAAGCAAACGCTTTCTCAGTCTTTCCGATCTGGAACCGTGGAACCAGATGCTGAGTGAATATGGAGAAATCCTGCATTCGCAGCGTGTCGGGATCGTAGAACAATGGAAGCCATTTTTTGAAGATGATCTGAAACAGTTGTTACCTGACGTACAGGTCAGTCTGGAATACAGTCCAGGCTTCCATAGTGAAAGCGGTCTGTTGAATGACCTGACCAATCATCATGAAAAAGACTGCGAGCGACGCTATACCGAATATGGTCCACATCGCGCAGATTTGCGTTTAAAGACCCCGATGGGGGACGCAGATGTAATCCTGTCGCGCGGGCAGAAAAAGCTGCTGATGATCGCATTAAAACTGTCGCAAATCGCAATGCTACATTCTTGTAATAAGGAAACTGTGGTATTATTAGATGATGTGACAGCAGAATTAGATTTAACCGCACAACAACGTTTAATTGAGCGATTGAGCCAACTTGGTAGTCAAGTTTTTATTACCACCTTAGACCATGAAGCAGTACAGAAGCACTTACATGATTTGTCTATCTCATATCAGTTATTCAGTGTTGAAAACGGTACTGTTCAAGTTGTGCAATAATATTTTTTGAGTTTTACCCATCTTTGGATAGACCTATTTTTTACTAGGGAGAAACCATGAGTTCAGAAGACCAAGCTGCTTCTCAAACAGAACAAACCATTGAAAAGGCTTATGATTCCTCTAGCATCAAGGTATTACGTGGTTTAGACGCAGTCCGTAAGCGTCCGGGCATGTATATTGGTGACAC
Source organism: Acinetobacter sp. SFD (assembly GCF_001647575.1). Taxonomy (NCBI): domain Bacteria; kingdom Pseudomonadati; phylum Pseudomonadota; class Gammaproteobacteria; order Moraxellales; family Moraxellaceae; genus Acinetobacter; species Acinetobacter sp. SFD. The sequence continues at coordinate 20,395 of NZ_LSZJ01000003.1, read as the reverse complement.
AGACGATGGTACGGGCCTGCACCACATGGTGTTCGAAGTAGTCGACAACTCGATTGACGAAGCCTTGGCGGGCCACTGTGATGAAATTATAGTCACCATCCATGAAGATGAATCGGTTTCAGTTTCTGATAATGGCCGTGGTATTCCGACCGATATTCACCCTGAAGAAGGTGTGTCTGCAGCAGAAGTAATTTTAACGATTCTGCATGCCGGTGGTAAGTTCGACGATAACAGTTATAAGGTCTCTGGCGGTCTGCATGGTGTGGGTGTTTCCGTAGTCAACGCACTGTCTGAAAAATTACTACTGAATATCAGCCGTGCCGGAAAAACCTATGAACAAGAATACCGTCATGGTGATCCTGTTTATAAATTACGCGAAACAGGCACAACAGATCAATCGGGTACTACCGTTCGTTTCTGGCCAAGTGCAGAAACCTTTAGCCAGACCATTTTCAATGTTGATATTTTAGCGCGTCGTTTGCGTGAACTGTCCTTCCTGAATGCTGGCGTACGCATTGTGCTTCGCGATGAGCGCGTGAATCTTGAAAATGTTTATGACTATGAGGGTGGCCTGTCCGAATTCGTTAAATATATTAACGAAGGCAAAACGCACCTGAATGATATCTTCCATTTCACCACACAGGCTGAAAATGGCATTGGTGTGGAAGTGGCGTTGCAGTGGAATGATTCTTATCAGGAAAACGTGCGCTGCTTTACCAATAACATCCCGCAAAAGGATGGCGGTACACATCTGGCTGGTTTCCGTGCTGCTTTGACCCGTGGTTTAAATAACTACATGGACAGCGAAAATATCCTGAAAAAGGAAAAAGTGGTAGTCTCGGGTGATGATGCGCGTGAAGGTCTGACTGCCATCGTGTCAGTCAAAGTACCTGATCCAAAATTCTCTTCACAAACCAAAGAAAAACTGGTGTCAAGTGAAGTGAAGACTGCGGTTGAACAGGCCATGAATAAGTCATTCTCTGAGTACTTGCTGGAAAATCCGCAAGCAGCGAAAGCTATTGCCGGCAAGATTATTGATGCAGCGCGTGCCCGTGATGCAGCACGTAAAGCGCGTGAAATGACACGTCGTAAGAGTGCGCTGGATATTGCCGGTCTTCCAGGTAAACTGGCTGATTGTCAGGAAAAAGATCCGGCACTGTCGGAACTATATCTGGTCGAGGGTGACTCTGCAGGTGGTTCAGCCAAGCAGGGCCGTAACCGTAAGATGCAGGCGATTTTACCGTTGAAAGGTAAGATTTTGAACGTAGAGCGTGCCCGTTTTGACCGGATGATTTCTTCTGCTGAAGTGGGTACTCTCATTACTGCGCTCGGCTGTGGTATTGGCCGTGAAGAATATAATCCGGACAAGCTGCGTTATCACAAAATCATCATCATGACCGATGCTGATGTGGATGGTTCGCACATCCGTACGCTGCTCTTGACCTTCTTCTTCCGTCAAATGCCGGAACTGGTCGAGCGGGGTCATATCTATATCGCGCAGCCACCATTGTACAAGCTGAAAAAAGGCAAGCAGGAACAGTACATCAAGGACAATGATGCACTGGAAACTTACCTGATCTCCAATGCGATTGATGAGCTGGAACTGCATATTAGCGCAGAGGCTCCCGCGATTCGTGGTGAAGCTTTGGCACAAGTCATTGCAGATTATCAAACCTCGCAAAAGAGTTTGGCGCGTTTAACTGTACGCTATCCTGCAACGGTACTTGATGGCTTGCTTGCTCTTGATGCGTTCAAACTTGATCAAGCCAATGATTTGGATTATGTAGAAACTTGGGCTAAGCAAATGCGTGACCATGTTGAGAATATGCAACCAAGTTTGCGGCCTGAACTCAGCATTGAAACCTTTGAAAAAGAAGATGCTGAAGGTAATAAATCAAATACCTATTTACCACGTATCACGATTTATATTCATAACTTACCGCATTCTTATTTGCTGGATGCAAACTTGTTGGGTTCAAGTGAATACGCACGTTTGTTGAAAAACTCGAAGAGTTGGTTCACCTTGCTTGAAGAAGGGGCTTACCTACAAAAAGGCGAGCGTAAAATCCCTGTTTCAAGCTTCCATCAAGTGTGGCAAAACATCTTGGCTGACTCACGTCGTGGCATGATGATCCAGCGTTATAAAGGTCTGGGCGAGATGAATGCAGAGCAGTTGTGGGAAACGACCATGGATCCAGACAATCGTAACATGCTGCAAGTGACGGTCACAGATGCGATTGAGGCGGACCGTATGTTCTCTTGCTTGATGGGCGATGATGTAGAACCACGTCGTGCCTTCATTGAAGAAAATGCCTTGAATGCTGACATTGATGCCTGATCCTTCAGGATAAACTCAAACATAAAAAAGCGCCTTTCGAGGCGCTTTTTTTAGATCAATTTTTTACTCATATCCTGTGGACTAGGCAGAATAGAGTAAATATGGACAGATTTTTAGATATCGAACTGGTTCATTTTAGTTTTAAAAAGCCGGCTTGAGTGAGCCAGTTTGATTCTAGGAAAGGGGTTAGGTATAGATCCACCAGCTTGGAGGAATACAGGAAATTTGGAATGAGTATCTCATTATAAAAATGAACTGCATCAGAACTTTCAAGAGAATTTTTTGAATAATAAGGTGAGGGAGAAGGACGCTCTTTATATGATGAGGAGTATCTATGCAGTCCAAAATGCTGGGTGAACACTGTATCGGTCAAAATGGAATTAAAGGAATATAAATACAATAAGGACTGTTCAAACACTTAGTATGGAATTGGCTAAAAATAAAAAATAGCTTGTTCAAAAAAATCCAATATCCCAAAAAGAAATGAAAAATTGTTGAATATAAACTTTTAAATTTTCAATAACTTGTAAAAAATTTGGTGTAAGAAGTTAAATAATACGTGAATGGTATTGCTTTAATCGTGTAGTAAACCTGATTAAATATGTGGATAACTCTGAAGTTATCCACGATTTTTATGTGAATAAGATAGTATTTTGCAATAAGTCTTAATTCACTTCTTAATTCCTTTTTCTAAATTCAAAGTTAAACTTTATGGTCTTGTGGATAAGTGTTTTTAAATTTAAAATAGCACTTTAAATTTAAAAATGGATTTGGCGAGATATTCGTAGAGTGTCCAGACTATTTTCTATATGGGTTTTAAAATAATAAATTATTATAAATTATGTACTTGTTGGTATAGTGTAGTTTATCTAATCATTGGCGTGGAACATATTTTTTAATCAAAATTCAGGGTGTAGTTAAACTACATAGTTAATTTAATAATCAAGTGAACTTTCATTTTTATTTAAAATCATACTTTTATCGCTTTTTGCTTAATTTTTTCTTTTTTCTCTTAGGGCTTATTTTTGACTTCATTATTGAAAATCGAACATCTCTTTCGTTTCTAGAGAAAAAAGGGAGGGGATTGCTGAAGTGTGATGATGAGGAGTAGAAAAAAGAGAAGTGATAAAATAACTATAAAAATAAAAAAAGCGCCTGACGGCGCTTTCCTTTAATCATCTTTATGGCGTCAGGATGACTTTACGGCAATCTTCTTCCCGTTTATCAAAGATACGATAACCTTCTGCGGCTTCTTCCAGTTTCATGCGATGGGTAATGATCACATCAGGAGAAAGATCCCCATTTTCAATATATTCTAGTAACTGCGGCAGGTATTTATGCACATGGGTTTGTCCCATTTTAAAGGTCAAACCTTTGTCGAAGGCATCCCCGAACAGGAAGCCATGAATTGGGCCGGCATAAACTCCCGGTACACTCACCACACCACCACGACGGACTGCCGCAATACATTGTCTCAATGCAGAGCCACTCGAACCTTCTAGTTTTAGATTGGTCATTACAGTTTCCAGAACGCTACCTTTAGCTTCAAAACCAACAGCATCAATGACTGCATCAACCCCACGATAACCTGCGGTATTTTGAATAATAAACTCAGCAGCATCGACTTCATCAAAATTGACCGGAATCGCCCCATAAGTTTGATGAGCAAATCGCAAGCGATAAGGATGGTGATCGACCATGAAGATCTGTTCAGCACCGAGCATTCGCGCACAGGCAGCAGCAAGTAGACCCACTGGTCCGGCTCCATAAATGGCGACACTGGAACCTCGACCAACTTGGGCATTGGTGACTGCCTGCCAGGCAGTCGGCAGAATATCGGTCAGGAACAATACTTTTTCATCCGGCAAGGAGCCGGGTACCTTAAACGGGCCCACATTGCCTTTGGGAATTCGCACATATTCGGCTTGACCGCCTGGCACACCACCATACAGGTGGCTATATCCAAACAATGCTGCACCAGGTGGAATCTGCTTTTTATTCAGGATGGCACCACGGCCTGTATTGGTATTTTCACAGGCAGCCATGAGTTCATGTTCACAGAAAAAACAGTGTCCGCATGCAATCACAAACGGAATAATAACCCGGTCACCTTTTTTTACTGAAGTAACTTCAGGACCGACTTCTTCAACCACCCCCATAAATTCATGACCAAAAATATCCCCTTGTTCGGTTGCTGGAATTTTCCCCCGATAAAGATGCAGATCTGAGCCACAGATGGCAGTGGCCGTTACTCTAAGAATGACATCATCTGCTTCCTGAATGACTGGATCAGGAACGGATTCAACTCGTACATCGCGAGTACCGTGATAAGTAAGAGCACGCATGCGGATTTCCTCTCTAGTTCAACATTAAACAGACTTGAATTTAAGGCTGTCAAAAATTAAAAGTACTTGTATTAGAGCCTTAGGAGGTAAACTGGCGCTGTAAATTAATGTATGAAAAAAGCCACTCAATTGTTTAAAAAATAAACTTATATAAGAGTTGCGTAATTCACATACAAAATGTGTCAATTAATCAATAAAGAGGAAACTTGAAAGCACGGGGGAATAAAGTGGGTAAAAAAATATTGAAACTAGACTATTCAAATAAAAAAGAGACGAGTAACGATTGTTACCCATCTCTCAGCTAATGAATGGGATAGAAACAGCTTTAGAAGGATTGCTCCAGATTTTCCAGTTCCATCATCAGTTCCAGCATCTGTTCTTCGGCTGTTTCCAGCTTGGCTTTCAGCTCGGTTTGCTCATTCATCAATTTCAGTAAGTCATTTTTACGTGATGCTTCATATAAAGCACTGTCACCGAGTAAGGTTTCAATTTCAGCCAGACGCGGCTGAAGCTTTGCAATCTGTGCTTCGCATTTTTCAATATTTTTACGAATCGGACGACTGAGTTCCCGCTGGCGCGCAGCTTCTTTACGTTGAGCTTCTTTATCCAGTTTGGAAATGGTCGGTTTGACTTCAACCTGGGATTTCACCGGTTCGGCCGGCTTTTGCCCGTTTTTGATCATCTCGCTCCGGGCCTGGCGTAACCAGTCCGCATAAGCAGCGAGATCACCGTCAAATTCACGGCATTGACCATTATGAACCAGTAACAGTTCATCACAGACACTGGCAATCAGCTGGCGTTCATGCGAAACCAGTACCACGGCACCCTGGAAATCCTGCAAGGCCATAGTCAGTGCATGACGCATATCCAGATCTAAGTGGTTGGTTGGCTCATCCAGAATCAGTACATTGGGACGCTGCCAGACAATCAGTGCCAAGGCCAGACGTGCGCGCTCACCGCCAGAGAAGCTTTCACTTGGCGTATCCATACGTTCGCCACTAAACCCAAAACTACCCAGGAAAGAACGCAGGCTGGCTTCACTGATTTTTTTATCGGCAATACGTGCCAGCTGTAACATCGGGCTGGCATTGCCATCCAGTGCGTCCATCTGATGCTGGGCAAAATAACCGATATTGAGCAATTCTGAATCTTTACGCAGACCTTGAATCAGTTTTAAGTCACCGACCAGTGATTTGATCAGCGTGGATTTACCAGCGCCATTCATCCCGAGCAAACCGATCCGGCTGTTTGGCGTGATCTGTAAATTTACATTGGTCACAATCAGCTTGTCACCATAACCGATATCGGCATGTTCCAGTTGCAATAATGGCGAACTCATTTTGGTCGGTTCACGGAAACTGAAAGTAAATGGCGTATCGACATGTGCAGCGGACAGTTCCTGCATACGTTCCAGCTGTTTGATCCGGCTTTGGGCCTGTTTGGCTTTGGTCGCTTGTGCTTTGAACCGGTCAATATATTTTTGCAGGTGCGCGCGGGTTTCCAGCTGCTTTTCATAAGCTTGCTGCTGCTGTGCCAGACGTTCACTACGGGTGCGCTCAAAGGTCGAATAGTTACCGGTATATAAAGTCAGTTCCTGATTTTCGATATGTAAAATATGGTCGGTAATCGCATCGAGGAAATCCCGGTCATGCGAAATCAGTACCAGCGTACCTTCATAGGCTTTCAGCCAGTCTTCGAGCCAGAGAATCGCATCCAGGTCCAGATGGTTGGTCGGTTCATCAAGAAGCAGTAAGTCTGACCGGCTCATCAGGGTACGCGCCAGATTCAGGCGCATACGCCAGCCACCGGAAAAACTTGAAACATCCAGTTGTGATTGGTGTTCAAAGAAGCCCAGACCAGCCATCAGCTGCGAGGCTTTGGCAGGAGCCGAATAACCTGAAATTTCATCAAAACGGCCATATAAATGGGCCAGTTCTGCATCATCCAGTTGATCCGGCTGATCGAGTTTCTGCTGAATCTCCCAGTATTCTTCATCGCCCGACAACACGAAATCAATGGCTTTCATATCCAGGGCTTTAATTTCCTGAGCCATATGCGCCACGGTCCATACCGCAGGTCGGGTCAGTGAACCACTGTCCGATTCCATACCACCGAGCAAGGCTGCAAACAGGGTCGATTTCCCCGCACCATTGACACCGGTTAGGCCAATTTTCCATCCTGGGTGTAACTGCATCGACGCTTTTTGAAATAAAACACGTCCACCGCGACGTATAGATAACTGGTCTAACTGAATCATTGAGAAATCAAGGCTAAGCAATAAGATGTGCCTATTCTAAAGGAAAGCCCCAGAAAAATGAAAAATCTTGCAGTTTTTACTGAAATGAAAAGTTTTTTGACCTCTGTTCCCTACTAGGAGGTAAACGCTCAAGTTGAGTAAAAGCTCTATTTTTACTGTGAGTAGTCGTTTATAGTTCATATGGTTAGAACAATAAGTACGATAGAGTCAAATAAAAATGAAAAAGGGATATTTAATTTTGTCTGCGCTGGGTCTGTTTGTGTCGACTTCGAGTCAAGCCAGTGTGAATGTCTGTGTTTTCGATTTGCTGGGAAAATCGGGTGAGTCCTATAAGTTACTGGAGGAATGGGCACTGGCAGCAAAAAGCTGGGGAGTACAGGTAAAGTTGAGCGCCTATCAGGATGAAGCCAAGGTAGATCAGGATGTCAAAGCTGGAAAGTGTGATGCTTTTTATATGACCTCCATGCGCTCCCGGGCCTATAACAAATTTGCCGGATCAATTGATGCGATTGGTGGCGTGCCGAATAATGACATTGCCATGAAAGCTATCAGTTATGTACTGGATAAACGCAACAGCAAACGCCTGATGACCCAAATTGGCAAGGAAAAATTTGAAGTCGCAGGCATCGGCCAGATTGGTCCGGCTTATATTTTTGTTCGTGATCGCGGACTGAATAAACTGGAACAGGTCAAAGGCAAGAAATTTGCCGTATTGCATTATGACTATGCACAAAAGATCATGGTGAACCGGATTGAAGCGGTACCGGTAATGTCGGAAATTTCCAATTTTATCCGTAAGTTCAATCAGGGGGAAGTCGATATTGTGGCTGCACCGGCCTATGCTTTTAAACCGCTGGAGCTGGAAAAAGGCCTGGGCTCTAGAGGTGCCATGATCAATTTTCCGGTAGTGAATGTCACTGCAGACCTGATTATTCGACCAGATAAGTTCCCGGCAAGCTTTGCGGCGCAATCCCGAAGCTGGTTTGTCAGACAGTTACCACGCAGCTTTGCCATGGTCAAGCGCATGGAAGCTGAAATTCCAAGCAAATATATTCTGAATCTCAGCCGTGAAGACCGTGTGGCTTATCAAAAGATTTTGCGTGAGGGCCGAATCGATTTAACCAAGCAGGGGATTTATGATTCAGGCATGATGACTGTGTTGAAGCGTGCGCGTTGTACGGTAGAAAGAACCAATTTTGAGTGTTCAATTAGTGGTGAATAAAACTGTAATCATGTATATCTTTGTAACTATGATGAGCTAAATGTAATTATAAGCAAGCAGTATTTAAAACTAACTTATTGATAATTAATAATATATTTAAAATTGGTGTGAGCGGTTTAAATGAATTTATCTTTAGAGGCCAAAATGCGGCTTTTGAATGGAGTAAATGCTCTATTTTTTTTAATTAAACTTGCTTAATATTTGTTCCGTGTACGGACACTCAGCAAATAACAAGATTTCAAAGGATCACTACAATGAAAAAAACACTCTTATCATTGGCTGCATTTTCTGCATTTGGTTTTGCAAGTGTGGCACATGCAGAAAAAGTCGATATCTGTGTGTTTGACTTACTGGGTAAATCCGGTGAGTCTTTCCAGATGGCGCAAGAATGGGCACTGGCTGCAAAAGGCTGGGGCGCAGACATCAATCTGATTGCGCGTCAGGATGAAGCGGTTGCTGACAATGACTTTAAGGCAGGCAAATGTGATGGCGTATTTATGACTGCCATGCGTGCCCGTCAATATAACAAGTTTGCCGGTTCCATCGATGCCTTGGGTGGTGCACCGAATAATGCCATCGCCCAGCGTGCCATCAGTTTTGCCTTGGATAAACGTAATGCAGGCAAAATGGTGACCAATATGGGCGGCAAAAAATATGAAATCGCCGGTATTTCTCCGCTGGGTTCGGCATTTATTTTTGTTCGTGATAAAAATATCAATTCGATTGAAAAAGCCGCAGGTAAAAAATTCGCAGTACTTGGCTACGACGATGCCCAGAAAATCATGGTACAGCGTGTCGGTGCGCAGGCAGTAATTTCCGATGTTTCCAACTTTGTGGCCAAATTTAATAATGGTCAGGTAGATATGGTCGGTGCACCTGCCTATGCTTATAAGCCGCTGGAAATCTACAAGGGCCTGGGTAATAACGGCGCGATGTTTAATTTCCCGGTGCTGCATGTGACTTCTGATTTTGTGATCCGTCCGGAAAAATTCCCGGCAGGTTTTGGGCAAAAATCGCGTGACTGGTTTATCAAAAACCTGCCAAAGAGCATGGGAATGATCAGCCGTCTGGAAGCAGGTATTCCGTCAAAGTATAAAATGAATCTGAGTGCTGAAGATAAAACCAAGTATCAGAAAATGTTACGTGATGGCCGGATGGATATGACCAAACGCGGAATCTATGATGCCAGCATGATGTCGGTATTAAAACGTGCGCGCTGTTCTGTCGATAAAGCCAACTTTGAATGTTCACTTTCTGGCGAATAATTTGATTTTTAAAGAAAAAAGCTTAGAGTCATCTAAGCTTTTTTTATGGATGCCTCGGTCAGATCTGCCATTGTGCAGCGAATAAAATAGCTTAAGCTTGATCTAAATATTAAATTCACATGTTTTATATAAAAAACAGTCACATGTGACTAAAACTGCAATAACAAAAACAAGCAATAAGGAAATGAGGATGATGCATAGAGGATGGAAAGCACTGGCATTGGCTACGGCGACACTGGCTGTTTCAGGTCTGGCCCAAGCTAAACAGGTGATTTGCGTATTTGATCTGGTCGGTAAAAACGGTGATGTCTATAGTGTGATGAAAGACTATCAGTTGGCGGCCAAAAACTGGGGAGCAGATGTCGAACTGCGAGTAAATACCAATGAAGCCGTGGTTGCAGAAGATTTTAAAGCTGGAAAATGTGACGGGATTAGTGTGACCGGTATGCGTGGCCGACAATTTAACAAGTTTACCGGTTCTCTGGATGCAATTGGGGCTATCACCGATCTGAATCTAGCGGTTAAAGTCATGCAGGGCCTGGCCAGTCCCACCTTCGCCAAACAAATGCTGCAAGGTAAATATGAAATTGTCGGCGTGATTCCGGTGGGGGACGCTTATCTGCTGGTGAATGACCGCAGTATCAATACTGTTGCCAAAGCAGCCGGCAAGAAAATTGCGGTACTGAGCCATGACGAAGCACAAAAAATCATGGTACAGCAGGTCGGTGCACAAGCGGTGAGTGCCGAAATCAGCAATTTTGCCAGTATGTTTAACAATGGTCAGGTGGATATTATCGGTGCACCAGCTGCAGCATTTAAGCCTTTAGAATTACATAAGGGGTTAGGTAGTAAGGGTGCGATTGTGAATTATCCGGTGTTGCAGGTTACCGGTAATATTATTATCCGTCCCGATAAATTCCCGGCCGGATACGGACAAAAATCACGTGAGTGGGTCAAGAGCCAGTTACCGCGTGCCTTTGGCATTTTGGGTAAAATGAAATCAGATATTCCATCAAAATACTGGATGGATATTCCTGCGGCAGATAAACCGGGTTATCAAAAAATGATGCGGGATTCCCGAATTGACCTGACCAAACGCGGCGTTTATGACAAACGTATGATGAAACTGCTGTGGCAATTCCGTTGCAAACAGAATCCGACAAATTTTGAATGTGCCTTACAGGATGAGAACTACAAATAATCCTGATAAAATTACTCTGATTTGACTTTTAATCTGTAGAGACTGACCATATATTGAGTGTGTTATACTTAAATATGGTCTTTTCTTTCTAAAGACATTCCATTCAACAGAGGAATCCGCCATGAATGCCCAAGCGCTTGTGCTCACCGACAATGCCGCAAATAAAGTACGCCAGTTGCGTGACAGTGAAGGTAACCAAGACTTAATGCTCCGTGTTTATGTCACCGGTGGCGGCTGTTCAGGTTTCTCTTATGGCTTTAACTTTGCAGAAAGCCAGAATGAAGATGATGCAGAATTTGCCAACGGTGATGTTAAAGTCCTGGTCGATTCATTGAGTTATCAATATCTGGTCGGTTCAGTTGTGGATTATTTAGAAGGTCTGGAAGGTTCACGTTTCGTGGTACAAAACCCGAATGCCACTACCACCTGTGGTTGTGGATCTTCATTCTCGATCTAAATCCAGATATAAAAAAGTCCTCTTAATGAGGACTTTTTTATATCTGGATAAAGTTTAGCTATCCAGTTTAACCGCTTCAAGCAGGTCAAAGATTACGGTAGTAACATCCTGACTCAACTCGCGGTTATTAAAAATTTCATAGGCGCTAATAGTAATGTCGGTATCGCTTGGCAACAGACGCTGTTCTTCTTCAATCAGGTCATTGATCGGTAATAAAGTCTGTTTGATTGCCAGATGCAGAATATCTTTGTATTCCAGATTTTCATCGTCGAGTTCAATCAGTTGTTCATTGAAATAAGGCAATAAAATCGAATGAAGATAGGGTTGGATGTCCTCGATATCAAAGATTTCGATATCACGGGTTTCATCAATCGTACTAATGTGGTCATTTACTTCAATTAAAATATGGTAGTAACTCACACGAATCTCCAAAGATGGCCTGAACAATGTAGCCGTTCACAATAACATGAAATCAGAATGGAGTCTTTTTTATAATACTTATACACTTAAATTAATTAGGGGATTCAGACTGATTAACTAACGGTTATATAGCAGGGTTTTATCTGCAGGGCGTAGCTGGAAGTGTTGCAGATTCTGTTTACCCAGTACAGGATACATCAGCGCTTCCGGGTCATTATGATGATACAGACCCAAGGCATGTCCAAGTTCATGGGCTAAGGTCAGACGCAAATCATCTTCTGCATCAAACTGATAAACCTGAATTTGATCACCCATAAAAACACCCTTATGAAATTCGCGGGCAGGAAAACGCTGTTGAGCCTGAATGATATTCTGCTGATGGTTCTGGAGGCCATGCTGATGCATGGAAACATTCATATTAAAGGAACTTTGCTGTTCCTGCAGGTACTGAAACTCCCGTTGAAAAGTTGCCGATTTGCGCTGTAAAGCCAAGACTTCATATTCAATCTGTTCGCGTTCATATGCGGATAAATCTGGCTGCTGACGGCGTTGCTGTAAGGCTTGAAATTCACTATTGATCTGGTTTTTTTGCTGAATGAGGCGTTGCTGCTGACTTTCCAGATGTTGATGGGAGGCTTGCAGATTTTTGACCTGCCGCTGATACCTGGCGTCATCTGCCAGTAACTGTTTTTCAATTTTCTTTAAGGCATTGTAGTCTTGCTGGCGTTGATCATAGATCAGGCGAATACTTAGTCTGGCATTTTCATCATATACCAGCAGATCATCACGATTTGTACCCTGATGCCAGATCTCGACTGCTTCCTTGCTCAGCTGAATGACCTGATCTTTACTCATTCCAAAGCCTGAATCGACCTGATCAATGCGAAAACGTAAGCGGGTGTCGAAAGGATGCGTCAAGCGATCAGCCAGTGAGTTATAGCGCAGTTGTGGATGGGTTTTGGTCTGCATATGTAGATAGGCAGACACGATCAATCCCATAATGAACAGGCAGAGCAAGAGACGCATATTTTTATTTAAATGTTTATTTTTTAAAAATATAGCCTAATTTTAATACTTTTCCCATGCTTATTTGCTTTGCTGCTCCGCTTTTGGGTAAAGCCCTAATTCGCCCAGAGCCTGCTGTAGAATTTCAAGGCGAATGGCTGGATTCATATTGGTTTGCATTTGCATATTCAGGGAAAATGCCACGATTTCCCCCTGAGGGATTTCGACCCACCCGGTGAGCCAGCCAACTTGCGGTTCTACATCCATGCCCCAACCGGATTTGGCATACAGGCGATAAGCTTGCCGTTCCTGTAAAAGTAACATGGCTTTAACTTGCTGCTGGACTTGAGGATCAAAGGGGAGCTCTCCTCGAGCAAGAGCAGAGACAAATTCGACTTCCTGTTTCGGGCTAATTTTTAGAGGCCCGATCAGCCAGAAGTTATCGACCTGCTGCCCAATCTGCTGATTGCCGAACCGGATGCGTTGCACTTCCTGCTGCATCAATTCCAGACCGATACGACGTGCCAGTTCCTGGTAGACCGGTACCGCAGAAGCTTGCATGGCCTCGCCGAGCGTCATATCTTTTTCCCAGGCGGCAAAACTGCGTTTCTTGCCATCCCATTTAAAGATTTCATTGGCTGTGGCTTTGCCATGTTGCAAGCCAATCAGGGCATTCACTATTTTAAAGGTTGAAGCAGGAACATATTCGGTATCTGCTCGGCTCAAATCATTGCCATAGACCTGTAACTGTTGACCACGCTGAATCACTAGAACGCCAGAGCTTTGTGCTTGATCAAATAAGCTGGCGATGGCTTGGGTGGATTGAGTCAAAGTGCTTTGAGATGGGGAAGATGAAACGGGCAGGCTACATGCTGTCAGGCCCAAGCAACTCAGTAAAAGCAGCAAAATCAGAATTTTCATGGGTTCAAGGTATTTTAATGATTGATTTAACTTAAACAGCTTTTCCTGAAAATACGATCAAATTTTAGTAATTTTTATTTTATTCCCTCAATTCGAGACATAAAAAACCGCGCTTTCGCGCGGTTTTTTCAGTTAAAGCGACAAATTATTTTTTGTCATCTTTCACTTCAGTGAACTCAGCATCTACAACGCCGTCATCCGCTTTTTGAGCTTGGCCTTCGCCACCTTGGAATGCATTCGGGTCGAAACCTTGTGCACCGCCTTGGCCTTGTGCTGCTTCATATGCACGTTGTGTGATCGGCATGATGATGTTTTGCAATGCTTCAGTTTTAGACTTAATCACTTCAGCGTCATTTTCTTTAGTTGAAGCTTCAAGTTCAGAAACCGCAGTTTCAACCGCAGTTTTCTCGTCCGCAGTCACTTGTTCACCAAGATCTTTCACTGCTTTTTGAGCAGAAGCAATTAATGCATCAGCTTCGTTACGTGCTTTTGCAAGCTCTTCAAACTTACGGTCTTCTTCAGCATTCGCTTCAGCATCTTTGATCATCGCTTCAATTTCAGCATCACTCAAACCGGAGTTTGCTTTAATTTGAATAGATTGCTCTTTACCTGTGCTCTTATCTTTCGCAGATACTTTCAAGATACCATCAGCATTGATGTCGAACGATACTTCAATTTGTGGCACACCACGTGGAGCCGGTGGAATATCGCCTAATTGGAAGTTACCCAACAATTTGTTTTGTTGAGCCATTTTACGTTCACCTTGGTAAACCGAAATGTCTACTGCAGGCTGGTTGTCAGCAGCTGTAGAGAACACTTGTGATTTTTTCGCCGGAATTGTAGTGTTTTTCTCGATAATTGGAGTTAACACACCACCCATTGTTTCAATACCAAGAGTCAATGGAGTTACGTCAAGAAGAAGTACGTCAGTTTTATCACCAGACAATACTGCACCTTGAATTGCTGCACCAATCGCTACTGCTTCGTCAGGGTTTACGTCTTTACGTGGCTCTTTACCAAAGAATTCCTGAACTTTTTGTTGTACCAGTGGCATACGTGATTGACCACCGACCAAAATCACATCAGAAATATCAGAAGTCGAAAGACCTGCATCTTTAAGTGCAGTCTTACATGGTTCAATCGTACGTGCTACCAGATCAGCCACCAAACCTTCAAGTTTTGCACGGGTAACGTTAATCACCAAATGTTTAGGACCAGTTGCATCCGCGGTAATGTATGGAAGGTTGATTTCAGTTGCATTAGAAGATGAAAGTTCGATCTTCGCTTTCTCAGCAGCTTCTTTCAAACGTTGTAACGCTAAAGGATCTTGCTTCAAGTTGAAGTTCTGTTCTTTCTTGAACTCTTCAACCAGGTACTCGATTAACGCGTTATCGAAGTCTTCACCACCCAGGAATGTATCACCGTTGGTAGATAACACTTCAATTTGCTGGTCGCCATCAAGGTCTGCAATTTCAATGATTGATACGTCAAAAGTACCACCACCCAAGTCGTAAACTGCGATTTTACGATCGCCTTCTTTCTTGTCCATACCGAACGCAAGTGCCGCAGCAGTTGGTTCGTTGATGATACGTTTAACTTCTAGACCAGCAATTCGGCCTGCATCTTTGGTAGCCTGACGCTGTGCATCGTTGAAGTAAGCAGGGACAGTAATGACTGCTTCAGTCACTGTCTCGCCCAGGTAATCTTCAGCAGTTTTCTTCATCTTTTTCAAGATTTCAGCAGAAACCTGTTGTGGCGCAAGTTTTTTGTCGTTGACCTCAACCCAGGCATCACCATTATCCGCTTTGATGATCTTATAAGGTACCAGACCGATATCTTTTTGTACCGCTTGGTCTTCATAACGACGACCGATCAAACGTTTGATCGCGAATAGTGTATTTTTCGGATTAGTTACTGCCTGACGCTTTGCAGATTGACCCACAAGAATCTCGCCATCTTTATAGGCAATAATAGATGGCGTAGTACGTGTGCCTTCAGCATTTTCGATTACTTTAACTTTGTCGCCTTCAAGTACTGCAACACATGAGTTGGTAGTACCTAAGTCAATACCAATAATTTTAGCCATTTGGATGTTTCCTCAAAAATTTTCTTGTGATTTCCACTTGTTATCTGATATGAGAGTCATTCATTTTTTTTCAAGTAACATTTTTGAAAAAAATGTACAAACTCCCTAATTTATTCAGCTTAAGCGCCAACCATCACCATTGCGGGACGCAATAAGCGACTGTTTAACGTATAGCCTTTCTGCAAAACACTACCAATTTCATTGGCCTTAGCATTTGCATCAATGCCTACAGCCTGATGAAGCTCAGCATTAAATCCGCTACTGGTATCTACAACCACAACACCAAATTTTTCCAGTGTAGTGAGTAATGATTTCAAGGTAAGTTTGACGCCCTCAAGCAAAGGAGATTCTTCTTCATTCGCAGCATTAATTGCGCGCTCAAGATTATCAACCGTATCCAAAAGCTCTTTGGCGAATTTTTCTAATACTGTATCTTTATGTTTTTCAGATTCACGCTGAATACGTTCCACGCTTTTCTGTGCTTCATAGACTGCATTGGCCGTACGTGCTTTCTCTAGCTTTAAGTCGCCTTCAAGCTGCGCAATCTGTTCTTGTAAAGACTCAACAGAAACTTCTGCCTGCTCGGATTCAGCTTGAGTTTGCGCTATATCTTTTTCCGCTTGCTCTTGCTCAAATTCTTGAGCTTGCTCATTTTGCTCAGTCGCCATTGATTTACTCCGTTTGAATGGGTTCTTAAACATGTACAGTCTACAGTCCTTGGCCCTTAGTGTTCATCGTATTAAGATGGAACTGCCAAGGTTGAAATAGTCAATTACCTTAAGAAATCGGGGCGGGGTATAAAAATTCAAGCATAAGCCCAGATAAATTTTATGATTTATGCAAAATCCCGAATACAGAAGGGAGAAGATTTTATAATTGTGAAAAAAATACAGCGGAAAAATCTTAAAAAGATAGCTAGTCTGTATGTGTCTAAGTCCAGTATCCTGATGTAAATATGTTGTATTTATTAGAATATAAAAAAGAAAAATCCACTAAATATTAAAATGAAAATAATAATAATCGTATTTTTAAATTAAAATGGCAGTCTTGATTTATTTTAAGTCACTATAAAAAAGTAACCTTGCACTTTTGCTTATCCTAGTGGCCTTAATTAGAAAAATGCACTAAACCAGCCTCATAATCTCCTGTTTTTAACTTACTTTTCTCGGCTACACCTCTCCCAAAAACTCAGCTTTTTTAGCTGCTTATTTATTAGACACAAAAGCGATTAATATTTAACTAATAAAGTATTACACAAAAAATAAGCAACTCGGTATGATTCATTTTAGATTCTATCGCTGTAGTTTCTTCTTATTTTGAATGTGTTTTCGTGGCTTATCCTATTCTCTAGATAAGCCTTTTTTTTGCCTGATATTTTCTCGCATTCAAATAAAAAGCCCGATCCGGGCTTTTAGTGAATACAATAACAGATCTTAATCACGACGATCGCGTGAACGTTGCTCCTGATGGCGTCGGTTATCATTCCAGCGTGGATTGGAACGATTTTGCTGGACTTTTTTCGTGCGCTGATCTGTGGCACGTTTACGATCCAGCTCCTGACGACGCTTATTACGATCTGCTTCTACCTGTTTTTGCCGTTGCGTCATCAGATTTTTACGCTGCTGTTCCTGGCGTTGCCGTTCTAGCTGGTTTTTACGTCGATCCTGATCTAACTGTCTTTTGCGATCCTGTTCCCAATTACGACGCTGTAATTCCTGTTTACGTCGATCCTGTTCAATATGTTTGCGCTGCTGTTCATATTCCCAGCGTTGCCGGTCATAGCGACGATCCTGTTCATAACGACGGTCATAACGCTGATCATAGCGACCGTCATAATAGCCGCCATCTTCAGGAAATGCGACGCAGCCTACAGCTAAAAATGCAGTCGCCAAAGACAAAGCTATAATTTTAATAGCCATAGGCATTCTCCCGATTTTTAATAAAAAATATACTTAACCATGCAAAATTACGTCAAAAATAACCTTTAACCGGTCAATGACATCTTCTATAAATGAGGATAACGTATCGGGTAAAAGCTATCTGTACATAGATATTAAGACTTCTATAAGAAAACGGTCACTGAAACGCTAATCGTGTAGAAACTATGAAGAATTAAGAGAATAAGGACTAAAAGTAATGACAGTGAATCATCCGGTTCTGCAACGTTTGATGGAAAAAGGACAGGGAACTGCAGCCCGTATGCTGGATCGCTTACCCGGTATGGCCCAGGAGGCAGTAGTGAAGGCTTTGGATTATCCTCATGTCTATCCTGATTTAGACCCTTTGGTAAAATGCCTGATGGCCATCCAGATCAAACAGGGGCACAGCAGTTTTATCAGTAAAGATGTTGTACATTCACGTGCCCTGTTTGACGCACGCATGAAAGCCATCCGGGCCAGACCGACCGCGGTCAAATTTGTCGAAGAGCTCCGCCTTCCTCTACAGAGTGGCAGTATTTTTGCACGACATTATCATCCTGCACCGCAAAAGAAGTTACCGATGGTAATTTTTTATCATGGCGGTGCCTTTATGGTCGGCGGTCTGGATACTCACGATGAATTTTGTCGCTTGCTGGCAGTGCATGCCAAAGTTCAGGTATTAAGTGTAGCCTATCCGCTGACGCCAGAATTTAGCCCCTTGCAGATGGTACAGGTGTGTGAAGATGCCTTGGCGTGGGTACATCAGCATAGCAAGCAACTGAAAGTCTATAAAAACCGTATTGCCGTGGCAGGGGATAGTGCCGGCGGAAATCTGGCAGCTGTGGTAGCGCAGCGCAGCGCAGGAAAATCTTATGCCGCACGGGCACAACTTCTGCTTTATCCTGCGGTTGACTTCAAAAGTCGCCATCCATCTTTTTATGCCTATAAAGATGGACTGGTACTTTCAGAGCAGGATATTGATCTGGTGACCTTCATGTATGCCCAAACCCATCAGATTGAACTGGATGACCCACTGATTTCGCCGACCTATGGCGAGCTGAAAAACTTGCCGCCAAGTTATGTGATTACAGCACGTCATGATGTCCTGCATGATGAGGGTTCAATCTATGCACACAAGTTGCGTCAGAATGGTGTAGCTGTTCATTATGATGAATATACCGATCAGGCCCATGGTTTTATCAATCTGACGCCGATTTCCCGTCGTGCCAAAAAATATGTGATTGAGATCAGTAAGAACTTCCGCAAATTTTGGGACAAAAACAGTTAAGCCGAAAGCATGAAGAAAAAGGTGTTTCTTATGAAACACCTTTTTTATATTTATAGCTAAATTTAAATGCAGGTTATGGCTTGTTACTGATCTGTGCTTCAGGAAAGATCAGATTAAATTGGGGGACATAAAAGCTTTGCAGCAATTTGGCTTTGGAAAAATCTGGAAATATATCCTCAGCATCTTGCCACTCTACTTGTGAAAGTGTGGAGAGGTGTCCACGAAACTGGGGACTAAACTGAAAACGTTGACCTTTCCAGGCCTGCTGAATCTTGAGCATAGATGCTGGAATATGGTGACTATTAATATAAAATTGACGTGCAGATTTGGTTTTCTTCAACCGAATCGTCATCTGCTGGTTCTGATGCTGAATCTGACACAGAATTTCCTGATCCTTTTCTTGCCATTTAAATTGTGCATATTGTTTGGGAATGCCCCATAAATGCTGACCATGTATGACAGATTCATGGGTAGACACATAAATTTTAGGAATCGAGCTGAGACGCCGTTTACTAATTAAAGGATGATCCAGAATTAGTAACTCATCATAGGGACCAATCGGTGAAGTTTGATAGCGTACCAGCATCACTTGAACCATACGACCCAGCGGAGAGGGCGCGATCCGGAACTGTTTTGCTTGTTCAATGAAGCTGGGGGTCAGCCAATAGTTCAGAATAAAACCTTCACCCTGCAAGCGCCAAGGTGGAAACTGATGGATATTTTGCTCCTGTAATAATGCATGTTTCATTCTTATTCTCTTGTCTTTAGTCGGCAGGTCACTGCAATATAAATCATAAAAGATTAATATATAGTCATTCACAACCATTACTTCTAAGTAGATGAGTTAATAAATGTTAAAGAAATCATTATGTGTGATCGCGCTTGCCGCGACCAGTCTGCCAAGCTTTGCTGCAAATACGATTATTGAGATGAATACTTCAATGGGAAATATTGAAATTGAACTCTTTAATGATAAAGCCCCCATCTCGGCAAAAAATTTTGAAAATTATGTAAAGAGCAACTTTTATAAGGACACCATTTTTCACCGGGTCATTCCTGGCTTTATGGTTCAGGGTGGTGGCTTTGATGTGAACATGCAGGAAAAAGCCAATACCAAAGCACCGATTAAAAACGAATCGTCAAATGGTCTGCATAACAAGCGTGGCACTTTAGCCATGGCACGTACCAATCAGCCGGATTCTGCCCGCGCACAATTCTTTGTAAACCTGGTCGATAATGATTTTCTGGATCGTTCTGCTAGAAATGCCGGCTATGCGGTATTTGGTAAGGTCACTAAAGGTATGGATATCGTCGATCAGATTGCTAAAGTACCCACTAGAAACTATGGAATGCATCAAAATGTGCCAGTAAACCCTGTAAAAATCACCAGTGTGACGATTAAAGCACCAGTTGTGAAAAACTAGGCATAGAATAAAACAGAAATATTTAATTTATATTTCTGTTTTAAAAATATGTACTTATGTAATTATTTGCATAAAATTGAACCAATTTGGTGCATAAAAATAAAACACTCGTGATTCTTGTGCGTTAAAAGCGCTTGCACGTGTAAGAAATTGCCCTATAATGAGCACATACCGACGAGATAGACGGAAACGAACGAAGCAGATTGCTGAGTTGTTAAGTATATCGAAGTCCAGCTTCTGGCACTGA
>NZ_LSZJ01000002.1:0-70361 GCF_001647575.1 Acinetobacter sp. SFD | reverse complement strand
GCAAAGTCATAAACAGTTGTGCTGGCGACCATAGCAAGAGTGAACCACCTGATCCCTTCCCGAACTCAGAAGTGAAACCTCTTAGCGCTGATGGTAGTGTGGGATTACCCATGTGAGAGTAAGTCATCGCCAGCTCATTATTCCAGAAAGCCCCTGACATCAGTCAGGGGCTTTTTTTATGCGGGGTTTATAGTAAAAATAATATTCTGAATTTACTCAAGGTTATTTACTATTTTTAAACTAGCCTGATTGTGTTTTAATCGTTTAAAGCTTAAAACCTAGGAATCTGCGTGTTTGAGGTATTTGCACAGCTGTGTGGCGGGATTGGTTTATTCCTGCTTGGCATGACTTTAATGACCGATAGTCTTAAAGATATTGCAGGTGAAACATTAAGACAGTGGTTAGGGCGGTTTACAGGTTCACCTTTTAAAGCAATGATTTCAGGGATTGCTTTAACCTTGATAGTGCAATCTTCTACAGCTACAACTTTAGCAACTATTGGCTTTGTCAGTGCGGGAGTTCTTACTTTTTCGCAAGCCATTGGTGTCATTATTGGCGCCAATATCGGTACTACCAGTACGGGCTGGATGGTGGCTTTTCTGGGGTTAAAGTTTTCTATCGGGCAAATAGCTTTACCTCTGATTGCCATAGGTGCTTTACTTAAAATATTAGCCCATGGACGTACAGCACTCACCGGCCTGGCACTTGCAGGCTTTGGACTGATTTTCTTTGGAATTGACTTGCTTCAGGTCGCAATGTCAGGTGTCGCAGAGCATCTTGACCTTTCAGTTTTCTCCACCAAAAGCGTTGCTTCCAAATTATTGTTGGTACTTTTTGGTTTGGTCATGACTGTGGTTTTACAGTCTTCCAGTGCTGCGATTACGGCTACCCTTGCCGCATTGGCCAGTCAGGCCATTCAGCTTGATCAAGCTCTCATGCTCGTTATTGGTCAGAATGTTGGAACAGTTGCAACTGCAGTGCTGGCATCTATTGGCGCAAATGCGAATGCAAAACGAACTGCTGCTGTGCATGTCTGTTTTAATGTCGTGAGTGCAATTTTTGCATTTTTTATTTTAGTTCCTTTATTTTTATGGTTTCATCAACCGCAGCATTTTTTATCCAGCTGGGATAATGTGGTAATTGTGGCTACCTTTCATACTGCTTTTAGTGTATTTGGTGCCTTATTTTTTATGCCATTGATCGGACCTTTTGAACGGCTGTTGGTTAAATATATTCCTGCACATGAAGATTCATTATTGCAAGCTTTGGATGATGCCAGTTTGGCTGTACCTGCGGTAGCCATTAATACAGCAGAAAAAGTAATTTTTAAAACAATAGGAACCCAGTATTTCTGGATACTTAAAGCCATCAAGTCGGCCGAAATGGTTTCGGCTAATGAGTTAAAACAGCAGGATGAATTAATCTATAAATTACAGGATTATTTAGAAAAAATTATAGTGCCCGAAAATAGTCAAGATCAAGCCCGGCTATTTAGCTTGTTGAGGATCATGGTTTATTTAAAAGTATTACGTAGTGATCTGGAAAATCTAGAGTATGCATTAAATATCCGCACCCAACCTGCAATCTATCAGATTGCCCTGGACTTTATCCAGATAGTAGAAAATGAGGGAAATATTCGACTGGATCTATCTTCATCTGAAGATCTTGAACAACTCTATATAGAGCTGGAAAACTTAAAAAAATGGAGCAAACAGCACCATGCTGAATTACGAGAAAAAATAAATAGTTATGCCTCTACTTATCAGCTGAATGCAGTTAAGACCTTAGAGTTGTTGGCTGCTCAGCGCTGGTTGGAACGCCTAATTTCACATAGTCTCCGTCTGGTGAATGTACTAAAAGAGTGCCAACAATCTCTTAGGGTTGCTGAAGTTGACGACGAGCATGTTTAAGTGCAGATCTGAGCCCTTCCTCTAGCGTCGGGTGGTAAAAAGGTTTGGCAAGGACTTGATGAATATCCTGATCGGCATCTATGGTCCAGGCAAGAAGATGGGCAAGATGTTCAGCTTGAGAACAGAACAGTTCTGCGCCTAATAATTTGCCTGATTTTTTATCAATATAAACTTCAATTCCTCCCTTATTTTCAGCAAGTACCAGTGCACGGCCTTGATTTTCATAGGAGGCAAATCCTCGAATAAACTCAATATTTTGTTGTTCTAACTGTTTAAAAATTTGCCCGACTATTGCCATTTCCGGATGAGAAAATATGATTGCCAATGGGGTAAGCACTGGAATCGGTTTGACTTCAGGATAATTTAAACAGTTATGAACCACCTCTTTACCGGCATGAGCAGCCTCGTGTTGAATGGGGGCATCAGGGGCGGCATCACCCACTATAAATATTGGCATATCTGCGAGTTGTTTGGTTTTTTTATTGATAGGTAGTTTCTTTATATCAGTAAAGCCAGGGTCTAACCGGTCTAAGCCCAAGCGATCCAGATTGCTCTGACGCCCTGTAGCACCCAGAACATAGTCAACCTCAATACTTTGAACTTGATCATTTTCGGTAAAATCAATCTTAATGTGACTCGTCTGTTTTTTAACTTGGTCTGGTAAGATTTTAAACTTGATGTTGATTTCTTGACTGAGTTCTTTTTGGGCTAATGACTGTAAAGTAGGGCTGCTTAGAGCACCGACTTTCTGACTACGCGCAAACATCGTGGTTTTTACCCCCAGTCGTTGCATAGCCTGAGCTAATTCAATGGCAATCACGCCACTTCCGATCACTGCTAAAGACTTGGGTAATTGAGAAAGTTCAAAAATTTCGTCAGAACTTAAATATTTATCTCCTAATTCTTCCTTTAATGCTTTATCGATATTCGGTCGTGAACCCACTGAAATAATAAAACATTTAGCTTGATAAGACTGTCCATTAACTTCAACTGTATGAGAATCAATAAACTTCGCATGACCAGAAATTTTATGTGAATTATCCCATTGGTCGATACCTTTTAAGGTGGCGCGAATGAAACGTTCTCTTAAGCGATGTAGACGTTGCATGACACCTGAGGTATCAACTGTAGCATCATGTTGTAAAGCGAGGTCTTTCGCGGATTGGATGTCATGCATGCGATTTGCAGACGAGATCAGCAGTTTACTTGGCATACAGCCTACACGAGCACAGGTCGTATCCCACGGACCATCATTGATAATTAAAATATTCTGGGTGTATTTAATGGCTTCGTTATAAGCGCTGATGCCTGCAGTTCCGGCACCAATGATAATAAGGTCGTACATAAATTTTTTAATCTTAAATGTAATACTTTTAATC
Source organism: Acinetobacter sp. SFD (assembly GCF_001647575.1). Taxonomy (NCBI): domain Bacteria; kingdom Pseudomonadati; phylum Pseudomonadota; class Gammaproteobacteria; order Moraxellales; family Moraxellaceae; genus Acinetobacter; species Acinetobacter sp. SFD. Next base: position 67,072 of record NZ_LSZJ01000002.1, on the reverse strand, counting down.
TAATATAAAAAAACCTCCTTTCGGAGGTTTTTTCAATTCGTTACATTTAATACTTAATTAGGCTTGGAGAAGTGAATTCTGTTACGACACCATTAGCCGTATTTTTAGATTGTCCTTCATATGTAATGCCATTAATAATATGTTTAAACTTCAATATCGAATCGGCAGCAGATTTTTTAAAGTTAAGAAGATTAGGTCCTTCTAGGTAAATACTCCCAACAAATTCTTTAGCATTCAGTGTTGGTACTTCATGCTCAACACGTGTACCGGCAATTGAAACGCTTGGTAAGTTCAGTGTTTCAATACCATTAAGAACTTTATAAGTACTTGGTAATACACCTAAAGTAGAATCGATAAGGAAATTAATAGGTTCGGCAAATGCAACATTAGTATTGTCATTTACTAAGGTATTAAAGCCTGAACCTGCTTCTGTTACATAGTATTCACTATTATCTGAGGTTTTAGGTACTTTATAGATGCTTAAAGCCCCCATTTCGGTGCCTACTGTTTCCCCGAGTTTAGTTACAGTTACTTTAAAATTACTAGTTTCATTATTAATGAGAATAAATCGTTTTTGTAAACCCTCAGCCTGTTCAAATGGATGTGAAAATGAACCAGCAATAGTAATATCTTGTAAGTCTTTTAATTTATTCTCATTTTCAAATACAAGTAGATATGTTTCACCATAATATGATTCTAAACTTGGAGTGATATCATCAGATTTTAAACGAATATTTGCTAGATCATCTCCAGTAATACGATCATTCTCATTAATATCGCCTTTATCAATAACAAAATCCCAAGAATCATAGTTAGATCCTAGTAATTGATTAATTTGATTTCCTTTAAAAATATAACAAGCACGAAAGTCAATTTTACTTTCTTCAAAGCATTTTTCTTTGCGGTTAGTCGCTTTAAAAGACTTAAAGTCAACATTCCGAATATCTTGTGAAATTTTCAATATACTTTGAGCATAAGCATCCAGTGCGTGATCGACATAGCCTTTTTGCTGAGGTTCGGCTTGGCCAAATAGTGATGCTGCCTCAACTTTGAGTGCATTGAATGTTTTTTGAGCATCTGCAGGCGTTATATTGTCATTGGGGCTAGGCTGATTTGATCCTGGGGCATTATTACTATCTGTATTGTAATATCCTTCGCTACCACCGCCCCCACATGCGGCTAAAAAACCTGATAAAGTGATAACAAGCACACTTTTATTAAACTTCATGTTTTACCCCAAAATAATTATTTACAAAAACTATAGTTATACTGTTTTAAGATTATCATAGATAAAAAATGGCGCAAAGAGCGCCATTAGTTTTTTTATAGGCTGACTTATAAGGGAGTTCCCACATTCACACCCACAGTCGGCTTCAAATTCATCGAGCTACAGCCTGTAAAAGCCAAACTACAACATACAATAATCAATAATTTATTCATGAATCAATCCTTGAGATTTGGCTTGGTTAAACAAAGCTGCTGAACGTGTACCACTACGGCAGACCATTAAAATAGGTTTTGGCAGTTCATTGTAATATCGGGCAAATTCCTCAATATTGGCCTGAGAAATATGACCACTTACTACTGGCTGATAAATCACGCTGACTTGAGACTTTTCTGCAATCGAACGTAATTGACTTACTGTAACGGCATTACCGGACTCCTGATCAGGGCGGTTTACAATCACGGATTTAAAACCCTGCTGAATCAATTGCTCAAACTTATCCAAGGTCATTTGACCGGTAACACTCACTGTAGCGGTCAGAGCACGACTCAAATTCTGCGCAGCAAAAACAGGTGAAGTACAGCTAAAACAGATTGCGAGTACTACACTTTTCCAAAATGACTTAGTCATCCAGCAAGTCCATCTGTTTTGCCAGTTGATATAAATTATTTGAGCGGTTTCCGGTACGGCAAAACATCAAGATTGGTTTTGGTAATTCATTATAATGATTGGCAAAAGTGCGGACATCAAGCTCGGTAATCTGACCGGCAACCACCGGCTGGAATACATAATCCAGACCTGCTGCACGTGCAGCCTCTTCGATTTGTGCACTGGTGGGCTGCTCAGAACCACCTTCCATATCTGGACGGTTGTTGATAATCGATTTAAAACCTTTTTCAACTATTTGAGAGATATGTTCAGGACCAATTTGACCAGTAAAGCCTACATTTTCGCTCATGATGTCACTCCATTATGTCATTTATCTAGATATGCTTTATGATAGCATTAAGCTGAAAACATGACGGCTGAGTTCTGAAAAATTTATAAATACGATTACAATTATAAAATAATGCAATGGAGCGCATATGTACGCTTATACAGTCGAACCACTGTATGTTAAAAGCGGTCAGGAAGTGATTGCTGCGGATTTTTATCATCCTCAACAGGTCGATAAACCGGCTGTGATCCTAATGGCCCATGGTCTGGCAGCTTTACGTCATTTTAAACTGGTCCAGTATGCACAGCGCTTTGCCAGTGCTGGCTATGCTGTGGTGCTGTTTGATTATCGCTATTGGGGCGGGAGTACAGGACGTCCACGTGAACTGGTATCTATTAGTGTTCAGCTTGAAGACTGGCGGACTATGATCAGCCATTTAGAGGCACGTAAGTCGATTGACAGCAAAAGAATTGTACTTTGGGGAACGGCGTTAAGTGGCGGTCATGTACTGACACTCGCAGCAGAGCTGTCAAATATTCAGGCAGTAATGGCACAGATACCATTTGTTGATGGGGCAGAAAGTGCCAAACTTTATCCTTTGCAGCAATTGCCTAAAGCCCTGAAAATTTCCAGCCAAGACTACATGGGCGCCAAGGTCGGTATGGCACCGAAAACCTTACCCGTAGTAGACCCTCATGAACTCTGCTTTATGCCAACCCAGGACAGTTATCAGGGATATATGTCCATCGTGAACCCGGATTATTACTGGAGTGGTCATATTCCTGCACGCGCATTCTTTAAACTGATGCGTTATCGTCCCATTCTGGAAGTACGTAAAATCACGATTCCAGTTCTGTTCATTGCAGCAAAACTGGATAGTCTGATTCCCATTGAATCCAGTCGGGAAACTGCAACCAATATTGCGCCATTTGTGCAATATCATGAATGGAATATGCGACATTTTGATATTTATCATGGCGAATGGTTTGAAAAAGCAGTTTCGACCCAATTAGAATTCTTACATCAACATATTGGAGTGCGCTAGATGATTATTGTATGTCCGGAATGTCTGGCCAAAAACCGTGTCCCTGAAGAAAAACTAACCGCTAATCCCGCTTGTGGTCAATGTCATCAAGCACTGGTTCCATTGGCGCCGATTGAATTGAATGAGCAGAATTTCAGCCAGTTTGTCACGCATAGTGACTTGCCGATCTTGATCGACCTATGGGCGGACTGGTGTGGGCCATGTAAAATGATGGCGCCGCACTTTGCCAATGTTGCCAAACTCTATCCCAATGTGGTTTTTGCCAAAATTGATACAGAAGCAAATCCACGGCTAAGTGCAGCATTTAATGTACGCAGTATTCCGACGCTGGTTTTAATGAATAAAAGTAACGAAATTGCTAGAATAAGCGGTGCATTACGCTCAAGCGAGCTGCAAAAGTGGCTTGATCAGCAGTTAAATGCCCCATCCTAATTCACAAGCCTGGAGTTCAAGTGTCAGATTCTCATAATAAACCAGAGGGAATTCTTTCCCTGCAGACCATTGCGATGCCTGCGGATACCAACTGGAGTGGAGATGTATTTGGTGGCTGGATTGTTTCACAAATGGACTTGGCGGGAGCAATTCATGCAGAGCGCTTTAGTAAAGGACGCTGTGCGACAATTTCGATTAACCAGATGACCTTCTTGGTTCCGGTGAAAGTCGGTGATGTGATTAGCTGCTATACCAAAATTCTAAAGGTCGGCAATACCTCCATCCAGATGGAAATTGAAGTATGGGATAGCCATGACGACTCACGTCCGCCTGTACGCGTGACTGAAGGGGTATTTACCTTTGTGGCAGTGGATGTGAAGGGTAATAAACGTCCGATTCCAGAGGAAGCAAAGCAGAAGTTTCTAGAATCTCAGCAGAAGTCATAATTCGTCTCATAAAAAATCCCAGATTAATGATCTGGGATTCTTTTGTCTGTATGGATATCAGGTCTGCTTCAATTGCTTTTTGGAAATCCAGGCCCAGAGCATCTCGCATTGAATGGGTGCTTCACCCGATTCATCACTTACCATAACTTGAACCAGTGTTTCACCTTTGTCTGAACTTTGCATAAGCTGTTGCTGTTCAGCAGTCAAGGTAGCAACTGCCGTCAGGGCACCTTTGGTCGGACGTTTAAAGTCTACTTTTAGACTTTTAATCAAAACCACTGCGCTATCTGGTACATTCATTGCGGTTACAAACCCGGTTGCTGTTTCTGCCAGCAGGGCCATTGCACATGCATGAATTTGTCCAATATGGTTCTGCATGGCTTTATGATTGGCCATACTGACTACCACTTTGGACGCACTCATTTCCTCATAACGAATCTTGGCAGAGCCGACCATCGGGACCACCCGGCCAAAAGTTTTACTTAACAAAGCAGTACGAATACCTTGCGGTAATCGTGCAGTGGCTTTGACTAATCTGGCTAATCGGTTGTTCTTTGCCATAATTCCTTCTACAGACGTTGCTGACTTAGTCTTTAAAGTTATTAAACTGTAAAGGCAGACCGAATTGCTGTTCTTTCAGGTATGCCATCACTTGCTGCAAGGTATCGCGTTTTTTGTCAGTCACACGAATCTTGTCGCCCTGAATAGAAGATTGCACTTTAATGCCACTTTCTTTAATGGCCTTATTAATTTTTTTTGCAGTATCAGAGTCAAGACCATCTTTAAGCTTGATCACCTGAATCACATTTTTGCCTGAAGCGGTCATTTTTTGTGGATCAAGTGCCTGAATGTCAATCTTACGCTTGAAGAAATGGTTTTCCAGCATGTTATATACCTGTTCACACTGAAAATCACTTTCTGTACTGATTTTGATTTCCTTGTTTTTTTCATTCAGTTCAATAGAAACGTCCTGACCACGGAAATCAAAGCGGGTTGCAATCTCTTTTTGGGTATTTTGAACTGCATGATTTACTTCAAAAATTTCTAATTCAGAAACAATATCGAAAGAAGGCATAGTTTAGACCTTTACAAAGGGAAAGAATATCTGAGATGCTAGGGATGTTTTCTTCATTTGCCAAGTGTTGTTTACATCAAAGGAGTGCACAATGATCCGTAAACAAGAAATTACAACATTTGAGTTCCCAGAAAATGCCATTATCTGGGATGTACGCGATGCAAGTGCTTTTGCTGAAGCACACGTGAAAGGGGCGGTAAATCAGCCCATTAACGATCTTTCAGCAGATAGCCTGACTCAGGTGTCAGCGGATCAACCGATTTATATTTTATGTGGTGGTGGGAGTAAAGCTCCACGTGCAGCTGAAAAATTAGAGGGTTTTGACAGCTCACGTGAATACGTCATTCTGATGGGTGGTACTCGTGCCGCTCGTGATGCCGGTATGCCGCTGGAGCAAGGTGCCTAATAACCTTGTGAAAAAAAGCGCCGTCAGGCGCTTTTTTAATGGGGGTAATATTTTTCCCTCTCTCATAGGGAGAGGGAACACCTTTAAAATAGGATTCTATATTTGAGGTTTTAAATACGGTTTTTTCATTTTCACTTTCTTTTGAAAACGGGTCACGCTGAGTTTTTTCACTACATGAGATGGAACCAGACAGGCTTCTCCCAGAATCTGGGCGGCCAAGATTTCACTACAGAGTGGTGCAAACAGAAAGCCTTTAGACCCGAGACCAGCAAAGCTATAAACTTCCTCATCTACTTTCATTTTACCGAGTAAAGGGAAATAATCCTGACTTTGCGCACGTAGCGATGCACGGCCTTGCCAAGTCTCGATGGAAGGAAGAGATTTCGCATATTCAGGAAAGACACCATGGATAAGTTCATAATTATGCATATGATCTTCTGCTAATACCTCTGTATCATCCCGGCCTGGATAAAACGAAGCCCCGAGAATGAGTTGGTCGGCATTGAGTTGCATACAGTAGCCGCCATAGCTATAGGCAGTATTTTGACTTAAAGGCTGGGCTTGATTATTTACCCAGCTGACTTGTCCGCGAATCGGTTTCAGGGGAGGATGATCTGCAAAAAACTGCTGGGTTTCTCGTGCAGTACAGACAATCACATGATCAAACTTGCCTAAAGATTGCTGATCTACAAATAACTCAGGTTGTATAGTCGTTTCAAGATGGCTAATTTGGGCCTGTTGATATTGAATATGAGGATGCTGCAAAATTTCATCACGTAACTGATGCGGTGAAACCGCGCCAGCTGCTAACAGTTTTAAACTTGGAAATGCAGTTTGTATCTCCTGATCTTTTACTGTTTGTGTAGCCAGAATTCCTTCGGGATATTCGTCTGCCAATCCTAAAAGCTGTTCAGGATTTTTTAAGGCGAGTTGATTGACCTGAATCGGGCGGAAAGCCTTAAATTTCCGATAATGATTTAAGGCATGTTGCCAAGACAAGGTCATCAAATGTTCAGCACTTTGCTCAACCGGACAGAGTTTGGGATTGAGCAAGGCCAGTGGATTGCCAGAACCTCCGGAGAGAGGCGCCGACCGGTCGTAAATCGTGACTTGATGACCACGTTGAGCGAATGCCCATGCCGTACTCAAACCTGCGATTCCTGCGCCAATCACAGCGATCTGGCGAGGCCTGGCGTTTATCTCTAAAGCTGACTCAGTTTTTTTTTGCGCACTTTCCTGAGTTGAATATGGGGTACTTTCTTCAGTCGGATTCCAGATTGCTTTCAACATTTCACGTTTATGGCCAAAACCACGTGGACGGGAAATTGAAATCCCGTGATTTTTTAAGCCACGCTTTAAGACACCCGCGACACTAAAAGAGGCAAATGTCGTTCCGGTTTCTGACAAGCGCACAATATGGTTTAAGACATTTTCTTCCCACATATCCGGATTACAGGAAGGCGCAAAGCCATCCAGAAACCAGGCATTCACCGCTGCAGTTTTTTCAATGACCGGGAAGATATCGTGGGCATCGCCTAGCCATAGATCCAGACTGAAACGTTCTTCAGGAAAACTGAGTCGATGACAGCCAGCAATTGGCATTGGATATTGAGAAATCAGCTGATCAGCCAAAGGTTTTAACTCAGGCCAGGCATTCAGGGCACGGATCAGATCTGCTTTAGAGAGCGGAAATTTTTCCACTGAAATGGCATGCAAATGACTGTGATTATCCGGACGCACCTGTTGCCAGAGCTGCCACAGGGCCAGAATATTTAAACCAGTACCAAAACCCGTTTCACCGACACAGAAATATTCAAAAGGTTTTAGGTTTGTCAGGCGAGTGCTGAGATCATTGCCATTTAAAAAGACATGCAGGGTTTCCAGCAGGCCATTGTCTTTGGAAAAATACACATCACCAAATTGCTTGGATACAGGCACATCGATGCCATCCACCAATTGCCAGTCCAGATCGGCAGTTTGAATTGCGTGCGACAAAACGGTTACAACCTTAAAGATATCGGGAAGAACTATAGCTTACCACTGACGGCGGCGTTTGGTATAAACATAGCTCGCTATCAGGAAGCCCAGCAGTACACCTACTGCCAATGTTGCTGCGCCGTAGAGGAACATCTGGGCACTACGTTCACTTTGTAGTACCTGTACCTGAACGCCCAAGTTATCATTCTTGAGCTGTAATTCCTGGTTTTGCGATAGGGCATCCAGATTGGCTTTTTCCAGTTGCTCTAAACGGGTGGCCTGATCTTTGACCAAGGCTTTTACCTTGGCATCTTGCTGGGCTTTTAGCTTGGCGATTTCTTCTGCGGTTAACGGTTTATTTTCAGCAGGTGGCACCGGCTGGGCAGAAGTTGCTACTGCAGGAATAATGGCAGGTTTTGGCGGCGACTGGTTTGGTGCAGTCGCTGCTGTCGCTCGAGATGGTGCTGTCTGATTTTCCGGAGCCACAGGAGCAGGCGTAACTTCGACTGCCCATAATGGAGAAATCATGAAACATAGGCCAATGATACTGGCAGTAACAACACGCATGGACCTTATCCTTGAGGAAATGCTTTATTAAATGGTTTGACATCGATATGTTCGTACACACCTTCTTTTAAAAATGGCTCATCCTGTAACCATGTATCCAGTGCTTCACGACTGTCAAAATCGACAATAATGGTACTGCCGTAAAAACCGGCTTGTGGATTGGCCGGATCTTTAGGCATGGCACCTGCAACAATCAGGCGACCTTCAGCATTTAAATGTTCCAGACGTTCAAGATGTTGTGGGCGAATCGCGAGGCGTTTTTCCACTGTACCTTCCCGATCGGTACAGCTAACGACGAATAATGGCATGATGACTCTCAATCGTTTGTAGTTGGACTTATTCAGCGGTCTTAAAGTATTTGCGCAATACAATAAACTGAATAATGATAAAGGAAAACATCACGATCATGTCACCGAATGCGGTAAATTCGCCCCAATATTTTCCATCCATCCACAAATAGGCGAAAAAGGTATGCAGAAATGACATCAGCACAAACATCGCCACCCAGGCATAGTTCAATTTAACCCAGCCTTTTTCGCTTAGGTTGAATACCGGACCAAACAGACGCTGAATCAATGGCTTTTTATCCTTGCTAAACCAAGGGGATAATAAAAAGGCACCGGCAAAGACCAGATTCAGTAATACCGCTTTTAAACGGATATAGAAATCATCGCTGAGCATCAGGGTAATGCCACCAAAAATCACGGTCATAAACAAGACAATCCATTGCTGCTTGTCCAGGCGGAATTTTTGCATGACAAATAACGCACCATAGACGACCAGCATGGAAATAATCAGACCTGTGGTTGCAACAAGAATATTATTATTGTCGACACCCCCCGCAGAACCGATCAATTGCAGCAATTGATGGTCAGTGTCTTTTGGATCTACAGTTTTATATAAATAAAAGAAAATAATGAGTGGCACAAAGTCTAAAAGTGCTTTCATGTTAGAGTATCTAAATCTGATCAAATAAATGTCATAGTATAGAGATGCACGGCGTAGATTTACATACACATAGTAATATTTCTGATGGAACTTTCAGTCCTCAGCAACTGGTCGAAGCGGCTGTGGAAAAACTCATCCATACTTTGGCACTGACCGATCATGACACCATGGACGGTTTGGTATTGGCGGAGGAAGCTGCCAAAAATCATGAGATTAAGATTATCTCCGGCGTAGAGATATCCAGCCAGTGGTCGCGGCCTGCGACCAAAAAAAACTATGGTGTGCATATTGTGGCACTTAATATCCAGAAGCCTGAGCCGTTACAAAAAGCCCTCAATCAGCAAAAGAAAATCCGGGCTGAACGTTCTAAGCAAATCTGTGATCTGCTGCTTCCTTTAATTGGGGAGGATATTTATGCTGATGTACTGACCAAAGTGGAGAATATCCCTGATCGGGTGACACGAACGCATATTGCTAAAACACTGGTAGAAAAGGGTATTGTGACCCGGCCGCAACAGGCCTTTGATAAATATATCAAGGAAGGCAAAAAGGCCTATGTCAAATTTGATGGTCTAGGGCTTGAAGAAACGATTCAGGTGATTCATGCAAGTGGCGGTTTTGCAGTACTGGCACATCCGACCAAATATGATTTATCTGCGACCAATATCCGTTATCTGATCGAGATCTTTGCCAAGTTTGGTGGAGATGCGGTGGAACTGCCACCGGCGATTGAGCCAAGTTCCACCCGGCAGATGGTAGATCGAATGATTGCAGAACATGGTCTGAAAGTTTCGATTGGTAGCGATTTTCATGGCGACCATATGCCCTGGATTAAACTGGGTAATGTCCCGAGCCTGAAACCGGGTCAGATCGGGATTTGGGAGAGTTTTACCTAGGGATTTCTTTATTTTGATCTTCTTTATTTGTAAGGAGAGTTAGCTATCACTGATAGCAAAGGATGAGTGAGGCTAATCTTTTAAAGCAAATTATGATCTTTGGCCTGAATTGGTGGAGGTGTTGGTTTGCCCAAAGTTCCTAACAGTTCAATTTCAATGGTACGTACCATCGAGTCCAGTGGCAAGTCATTGCTCTGGGTACCAAAGGGCTCTTCAATTTCCGAACTTAAAGCATCTAATCCTAAAAAGGTATAGGCCAAAATGCCGACCAGAAAAGGCGTAAACAGACCGAGCGTTGAACCCAGACTAAAAGGCAAAATAAAACAGAAAAAATACACGGTGCGGTTGAGCAAGACTGAATAGGCAAAAGGCAAAGGCGTCGTCGCAATCCGGTCACAACCAGTTTGGACAATACTCAGTTCTGCTACATGATTATTCATCTGCATATAGATGATGTCGGAAATTTCACCTTCTTTAAGTGCCTGCATCAACTCCCACTGAATCAGACTTAAAGTATATTGCGCTGCATTTGCCTGCTGATAGAGTTGGGTCACAGCCTGTTGGCTCATGCCACTGGTTTCTACCAGCTCAGTCGGATTGGCTGTCTGGTGGCGAAGGCGATCACGGAGTACATTGGCAAAGACAATCACATGCTGAATCACACGTTCCCGACGACCTTGAGACAGCATCCGGCAATCACGGTCAAAGTGGCGTGAATTAGCAATCAAAATGCCCCAAAGTTTACGCGCTTCCCACCAGCGGTCATAACAGGCCGAGTTTTTAAATCCGAGAAAAATCGACAGTACTACCCCAATCAGGGTAAAGCCGACCAGCGGTAATTCTGGAAAATGAAAATAGCCAATATGTGACAAGCCACCGATGATGGCCGAAATCAGCATGACCACGCCCAAAGGTGGCAAAACTTTAGGCAAAATCGTCCCTCGCCAGGAAAACAGCAGTTTAAAAACACTCGGCTGGTCACGTACGATCATTTATTAGAATCATCACAATTTTTCCATGATCTTGTTGAGTTGTGCCTGCTTTGTCAAGTGCTATTCAATACTGTACTTCCGGTTTGATGAGTTGCTGTTCCGCAAAGGAAAAACTGCCTTCCAAGGCGATAATACAATGGTCAATCAGATGGATATCTACCAGTTGGCAGGCCTGCTGAATCTGACGGGTCAATGCCAGGTCAGCCTTGGACGGAGAGGGCCGGCCCAGCGGATGATTATGCGCAATGACAATTGAGGTCGCCTGCTGGCTAATGGCATAACGCAATAACTGATTAATGGAAATATCACATGCATTGATTGATCCATAAAACAGTTTTTTAAATGCAATTTTTCTTAAACTGGCATCCAGACACAGCACAGAGAATACTTCCTGTGTTTCACCGAGCAGTTCAAAGCGTAAATAGTCTCTCAAGCGCTTGGAATTGGTAAGTTCCAGTGCATCCTGCTTGAGGTGTTCGGCAATATAACGTCGTCCAAGTTCCTTGACAGCCATCAGCTGCGTGTATTTGCTGATGCCCATACCATGAAACTGACTGACTTCCTGTAAAGGGGCATCGAGTAGAGCAGTCAAATGACCAAAATGCTGAATCAGCAAACGCGCCAGATCAACTGCCGAATGTTGCTGTGAACCTGAACGTAGAAATATGGCCAGTAGCTCGGCATCGGATAGACTCTCAGCCCCATATTGAATCAAACGTTCCCGCGGCCGCTCTTGCTCCGGCCAGTTTTTAATAGAAAATTGCATGATGATTATACTTTTTTATTATGAATTATCAGTTTTCCCGCAAGCCGATCTCTTGGGAATGCGATTATTTAATGCTATTGTGAGCCTCACTGCAACAGCAAGGTAATCTGTTTGTGAGCTTTGATCTAAGTGTAATTCCCCATAAAAATATCATTCTGGCCGTCACTGGCGGTATTGCCGCCTATAAAAGTGCGATTTTGGTCCGCCGTTTGAAAGATGCCGGCTTTGATGTGCGAGTGGTAATGACCCATGGTGCACAGGCTTTTATTACACCTTTGACCTTCCAGGCCTTATCGGGCAATCCCGTGCATACCGAATTACTGGATCCTGAAGCAGAAGCTGGAATGGGGCATATCGAGCTGGCGCGTTGGGCTGACCTGTTGCTGGTAGCGCCTGCCAGTTGTGACACACTGGCAAAATTTGCTGCAGGTCTGGCAGATGATCTGCTCAGTACTTTATATCTGGCAACAAAAGCGCCGGTCTGGGTGGCGCCAGCCATGAACCAGCAAATGTGGGCGGCGAAAGCAACGCAGCGCAATCTTGCGACACTGATCGAAGATGGTGTGCATGTGATCATGCCGAATGCTGGTTCACAGGCCTGTGGGGATGTAGGTTTGGGCCGTATGCCTGAACCGGAAGATTTAGCCGGACAGGTGACTGAATATTTTCATAAAGCCCAACGTGCGATTGCGGAAAAATTTGGCTTGCTTGCGGGTAAACAAGTCACGATTACCGCAGGCCCAACCCGCGAAGCGATTGATCCGGTACGTTATATTTCCAATCACAGTACCGGGAAAATGGGCTTTGCACTGGCTGCAGCCTGTTATGCGGCAGGAGCGAATGTGACCCTGATTGCAGGGCCGGTCAGTCTGGATACGCCGAATGGCGTAAAACGTAAAAATGTCTCTTCTGCCGTACAAATGCTGAATGAAAGCATGCACATGCTGGAGCAGGGTTGTGACATTTTTATTGCCACCGCTGCGGTAGCCGATTATCGTGTGGCACAGGTTGCCGAACATAAAATCAAGAAAGCTGGGGATGAGCTGAATGTGGCGCTGGTCAAAAATCCGGATATTGTTGCCACTATAGCCCAACAGGAAAAACGTCCGTTTATGGTCGGTTTTGCTGCAGAAACCCGCAATATTGAAGAATATGCTGCCGGAAAGCTGGTGGCTAAAAAGCTGGATATGATTGCCTGCAATGACGTTTCACGTGCTGATATCGGTTTTGCTTCAGATGAAAATGCCATGACGGTATTTTTTGCCGAGCATTACCAGCTGGAAAAACGTGATCTGGAAAAAGCCTCCAAGCAGGAAATTGCCCAGCAGCTGGTTGAAGCGATTCATGATGCCCTGCATCACGATCCCCTGGCAGAAGATGATTTCTAGACTGAATCAATATGAGAAAATTAAAAAAGCCCTGAGATGAACAGGGCTTTTTTAGTTTATGTCCACTATCTAGTTAAATATCATCAAATTGGCTTCAAAATAGGCTGACTTTATAGACCAAGGATTTATATATTGTTTTATGGGAAAAAGTATAAAATAGATCACAGAATAAACCAAAGATAAAAAATGTGACACAGATAGAATGTAGTGGGAAACAACAAGGAGGGGGCGATATGAAAAAAATCATGATGTTATGGATGATCGCCTGCTTGGCCGGATGCAGTTACTTTGTATCAATTGATGAACTGGCCAGAAATATTCAGGAACAGATACAGCAGGAATTTAATGCTAATCCTGACTATCAGCATTATCGTCTCACTGTGCTGAATGTAAAAATTGTCCATCGCCAAGGCAATGAGTTTGAGGCAGTTTCACAACTGAACTATCAGGGGCATGAATATCCCGTCAATGTCAAAATTATCAAGGTTAATGGCGGCTATAGCTGGTCCATTGAAGATGATGCTTTTGCCTTCATTGATGAAATCGAAATTGAAAAATATCGCCAGCAGTTAGATCGTGAACTGGAGCAACTGTCTGCATCTCTAGACGATCTGGAATCTGTAGAAGAACCGGTAAGAGTTGAACTGAGCTTAAATATACGTCCAGCAATAGAACCTGTGGTACAGGCAGCCTCTTATGATGAGGAGCCGATCCCCGTTGGTAATATTACGGCGTATACGCACTGATCAATGCGTCATCTTTATAAAAAAGCACCGATAACCGGTGCTTTCTGTTTTTAAGATTCAACCTGCTGATGTTCACGTACGTAATCTTCAGTACGCTGCATCGCTTCCTGAATATTAAACAGGGCAGTTTCTACATCTTTCAAGGTTTTTGCATTCCCACCGCTTAACGCCTGACGCCATTTGCGTGCGCCTGGCAAATTCTGGAACAGGCCTAAAATATGACGGGTAATAATGGATAAAGGTGCACCTTCTGCCATACGCTGGGCAATATAAGGCAACATCTGCTGCATAATGTCAAAACGGTCTGGTGTATCCAGATTCCACAATTGTCCCAGTTCTGCCAGCAAATAAGGATTGTGATAAGCTTCACGGCCAATCATCACGCCATCAACATGTTTGAGGTGTTCCTGCGTCTCGGCATAGGTTTTAATTCCGCCGTTGATCTCGATAAGCAGATCAGGACGATCCTGTTTTAAACGGTAGACATCTTCATAGCGCAGTGGCGGCACATCACGGTTTTCTTTGGGCGACAGACCTTTTAATAAGGCAATGCGTGCATGCACGATAAAATTGTTGCAGCCGGTTTTGGCCACAGTATCGACAAAATGTAGCATCTCTTCATAAGATTGCATGTCATCAATCCCGATCCGGTGTTTCACCGTTACTGGAATATCCACTGCATGACGCATGGCATCAATACATTCTGCCACTAGATCAGGTTCTGCCATTAGACAGGCACCAATTTTATTATTCTGCACCCGGTCACTCGGACAACCTACATTTAAATTAATTTCGTTATAACCCCAATCTTGGGCCATTTTGCTGCAGGTTGCCAAGTCTTGCGGATTTGAGCCACCTAGCTGTAAAACGATCGGATGTTCTTCCTGATTGAAATCCAGGTGTCGTTTGGCATCACCATGAATGATGGCACCCGTTGTCACCATTTCAGTGTACATAATGATATTCGGGTTAAACAGACGGGCAAAGAAACGATAGTCCTTGGTCGTCCAGTCCATCATAGGTGCAACACTGATTCGTGGAGATTGAGCAGTTTCAATGGGGTTGGTGAGAGTCATTAAAAAATCATGCCTTTAATCATGTTGGTGCAATCTGCGAAAATCTATATTTAGCCAGAGTACGCAATTTGCATTTAGCGCCAAATTTTACACCATAATGAAAAAATAATTCATGTTATAAATTGATCAAGAAGGTTGCGGCTAAAAAGAGCATTGAAAGGTGCGGGTTTAAAACCATGACAATATTGGAATGAATCGGAAACGAAGTCTTTTTTAGAGAAAAACAAGAAAGTAAACAGATTTGGCCTGCTCAGTCTATAAATATAGAAAAATAGGAAAAGCCAGTATCATGATGAAGCCCTAAAAGATCAGTGAGCTCTTTTAGGGCAGAGGTGAAATCTTGACTTTGCTAATTTATATTCATACTGTTCGTACTTAACAAGAATGATCAGCTATTCATTAAAAAAGAAATCTGCCAAGGTAGGGGAATAAACCCAGATATGGCTTCAGTTCCTTCATTTGAATATTATTTTTTCTTTTTACCTTCTTTTTTGTATTCCTCATAAGCTTCAGCAGCCAGATTGCTTAAAGACATGCCTATCGCAGCATATTGATATTCATTCAGGTTTGCCAAGGATGCACGGGCTGAAGGATGTTGAACACCAAAGCCGGAACCAGGCAGAAGCACTACACCGGTTTCATCTGCGACCCGGAACAACAGTTCAGTCGGATTTTTGTTTTTCATGATCCAGTCTGCAAAGTCATCACCATACAAAGTACGTGCAGTATTTTCCAGGTTTACCAAGGTGTAATAATCCACACTATTTGGATCTTGTGGAACGTCTACTCCTAATTGGCGATACAATGCTGCATCCCGTTCACGTACAACTGATTGAACCGCTTTTTTATAATTTTGACGTGAATCCATCATATTAAACAAGGCGAAAAGAACCATCTGTACCTGTTGAGGTGTCGATAAGCCAGCAGTGTGATTTAAGGCTACATTTCGGCTATCTGCTACCATCCGGTCAATAAGTTTGATACTTCCAGGATCCGTGGTAATGGATGAATAGCGTTCTGCAAGTTCCTCCTTATCCTTCTTGGAAAGTGCTGCAATTTTTTGATCCAGAATATTATTTTTGGTGAGTGCAATGATACCAAGACGCCAGCCTGTTGCGCCAAAATATTTCGAGAAGGAATAAACCAGAATGGTGTTATCAGGACACAGTGCAAATAATGATGTGAAGTTATCGGCAAATGTTCCATACACGTCATCAGTCAGAATAATCAGGTCAGGACGTTTCTTGACAATATCTGCGATGATGGCCAGTCCTTCATCATTTATTTTCACGGAAGGAGGGTTACTTGGGTTAACCAGAAAGAATGCCTTAATAGACGGATCCTCTAATTTACGCAATTCAGATTCCGGATACTGCCAGTTAAGCGCTGGATCAGCCTGAATCATCACTTCTTCAAGCTGATAATCGTTAAGTTTAGGAATTTCGATATAGGGAGTGAAAATAGGCGCACCTAGGGCAATGCGGTCACCATAGGAAATAATTTTATTTTCTTTTAAAGAGTTAAAGATGTAGGCCATTGCAGCAGTACCACCTTCCACTGCAAACAGGTCCAGTCCTTCCTTAGGCATACTTTGTACGCCCATCTCTCGAAGTACATATTCTTTAATGATTTTTTCACTGATTCTCAGCATCCGGTCAGGCACAGGATAATTACATCCTAAAACACCTTCTACCATTTCAAGCAAAAAAGCGTCCGGATCCAGTCCCAGTTGGTCACGTACATACGAAATCGCTTTACCCAAGAAAACCACACCTGGTTTATCGCGATTTGCTAGGATAAATTGTTCAAAGCGCGACTGTAATCCTTGTGAACGTGGAAATCCACCTAGGCCTTCAGGCATATATGAAAATGAAAATTCTGATTCAGTAGCAGCAAATAAACCGAGTTGAAAAAAGGCACGCCGTGGCACAGTCGCAAGAAAATTTGGATTACCGCGACCGGCATTCAGCATCATGCGATCCGTTCGGCTGGTTGCCAATGCAATTAGTTCATCTTTAAGTTCAAATGGACTGAGTTTTGAGTATTTTGAATAATCAACGTTTCCCATGGGGAATCTCCAAAATTATTGTAAGCTGGATCAAATTAAAATTTATTTGTGTATTTAAGCCAGCGCCACAATGAGTGGACCAAGCAAGGTTAAAAATACATTGGCTAATGCATAAGTAATGGCAAATGGAACTGTTGGAATAGAGTTTCCGGCTTTATCCAAAACCGCACCAAAAGCAGGGTTGGCACTTCGGGCACCTGATAATGCTCCGGCCATTACTGCGACGTTGTCATAACGGAGTATATAGCGGGCAAAAAACATGGAGAGAATGAGTGGGACCACTGTTATCACGACTCCAATCATAAACAGGGATAGGCCACTTTGCATAATCGTATGATAGGCCTGCAAGCCAGATTCCAGACCTACGGCCGCCACGAAACCGGCCAGACCTAAATCTTTGAGAATTTGAGAGGCAGCCAGAGGCATATTGCCTCGTGTCTGATTGCGGCTATGCAGCCAGCCAAACAATAAACCGGATAAAAGTGCTCCTCCGCCTGCACCTAGCGTTAACGGCATGTTGCTAATACGGATAACAATTAAACCGATTAACAGACCAACAACCAAACCTAGGCCATGGAAAACCCAATCTGTTTTTATGCTTTGGGATATAGCACGACCACCCTCTTTGACCATCCGGTCAAGATCATTTTTTGTACCATAGACAGTAATGACATCTCCTTTACGAAGAACAGTATTATCATCCATGGGTACTGATTCATTATTTCTTTTAATTCCAATCACATAAACACCATGTTTTAGATACTCTGGGGTGTTAGCCCTCACATCTCCTAAGGTGCGATTGATGTATTTGGAGTTTCTGAGAATCATATCTGTGGTAGACATGACTATTTCCATGCCTTCGGAGGATTCCAGTTCAGTCCCGATATGTTGAGCAATTGAAACAACACCGGCTCTACGACCAATCACCAGAATAATATCATCTGTCTCGAGCTTGGTTTCTAGAGAGGCATCGATAAATTGAGTGCCGCGTTTAATCCGTTCAATGGTAATGTTGGGGATTTTTGACTGAAGCTCTGCAATTGTTTGTCCTGAGGCCTGCTGGACTCTATAAATACGCCCAACAATTTCAGGCATGGCCGGTTCCTGCCCAGGCGCCAGTTGATAAGCACCTTTGAGCTGTTCAGCTTGAGCCTTGAGCGCATCATCACGAATACTACGGCCCATAAATTTTGGCACGGTGCTTGCGCAGATAATGATGGCACCGAGTGACCCAAAAATATAGGTTAATGCATATCCAACCGCGACATTTGACTGAAGCTTCTGGATCTCGGCAGCAGGCAAGTCGAGACGGGAAATTGCATCGCCTGCTGTACCAATAATTGCCGACTGGGTCAGTCCGCCTGATGCCAGACCTGCTGCCATCCCTTTATCTAGATGGAAGATTTTTGCCATGATGAGCACGGTAGCCAGTCCGCAAACTGCCAAAAATACCGCTAACAGAACTTCTTTCATAGATTTTGGTCCCAGCGATTTGAAAAATTGGGGACCACTTTCAAAACCGACTGCATAAATAAACACTGCGAAGAGTATGGCTTTGACGCCATTATCAACAGTTACACCAATAAGACTGAGTACAGCGGCAGCAAGCAATGAGCCAGCAACGCCGCCAAGCTGGAATTTACCGAATCGAAATTTACCAATCCAAAAGCCTATTGCCAAAGATAAAAACAATAGAATTGAAGGGCTTTGACTTAATTCATTTTGTATCCATTCCATCATTTTATAGACTCACTATAAATTGTGTTAATTGATCTATTTTTTTTGATTTGATATATTTTTGTGACTTTATAAAAATATTATGCTTGATTGAGAAAAATGCAAATCATGTTCTTTAATATTGAACTTAATTTAATCAAATATTTAGTGTTTATAATATTTTTTTTAAAGAAGTTTTTGAGGGTTAGTTACATTTTGGAACAAAATATGATTTTTATTTAAGTCTATATTTTATTTAATGAAAATATTTTTTTATTTAAACTTGGTTTTATTTAATTGTTTTAAGATATTGTAATTAATAATCTTTTTTGGAGGGCGTTTTAGGGTCAATATGTTAGTTTTCACATATTAAAAGGTAATTGTTACTATATATTTAATCCTGAATTTATTCAGAATTTAAAAATAATTTATTTTTAATGAAAATTAACTTAAATATTCATTAATTTTAATTCTTGGTGTGAGGTGATTTTCTTGTATTGGATTTTAATTTTTATATTAAATTTTGATATATGTTTTTTTATATTATGAGCGTTCATTTTATTGCGACGAAAATAATATAATGAGGGGTTGAGTTAGATTAATTCCCGAACTATTTATTTTAGATAAGGAACCTTGGGAATATTATCTGAATAAGCCTATAGGGATCTCATGCTCATAAATCAGTTTACAGCCTTATTTATTGTTCATTTTCAATACACTTTCCATTCACTCTTTTTCGACAAAAAGGAAAAAACTAATACCTTGGTACCTAGTAGGTCTGGCTGATGTACTCGTACCGAGTTGCAGATATTAAAAAAAAGAGGGGAGGAAAAATAAAATTAAAAAAACAAGCCCAGTAGAGCGAGCTTCCTGTTGAGCTCTGACAATGTCAGCTAAAAATGAAAATAGAATTCCCAGTCATTTCTCAGTGGTATATTTTTATAGTGAGAGAGGAATTAAAAAAACGCTATAAATAAGGAGAACAATGATGCTGTTACTGGAGGAAATTTACAAAAGCTATAAAGCACAAAATTCGGCACATTTTAATTTAAGAATTCATCGTGGAGTGGGCTGGTTTAAAAAATCACTGGAGCTGGATCGAGATCTGGATTTTAAATTTATCAGTCTGTGGATCAGCTTTCAGTCTATTTATGCAGAGGAAGGCGATCTGATTCAGGGACAAGACAAGCTATATCAATTTTTAGAAATACTTTGCCAAAATGATACAGAACAGAAAATCGGCCATATTGTCTGGGAAAAATATAGCCAGCCGATTCATTCACTATTAGATAGCTCATATCTAAATCAAAGCTTTTGGGATTATCGCAATCAAAAAATTAGTCTGGAAAACTGTCAGGCAATACTTGAGAATCAGAAGCAACAAATACAGAATGCCTTGCAGGAAAAAAATTCAATTGAAGTTCTAAAGCTGTTATTTCATCGTTTATATACCTTACACCATCAGCTCATGCATGGCGGCATGACTTACCAAAGTTCATTGAACCATAAGTCATTCGAGGAAAGCTGCCGAATTCTGGCAGCATTATTGCCAGTTTTTATCTGTATTTTATTGGAAAACGCAAAAACACTGGATTTGAATAAGCCCTATTATCCGGCAGCGCAAGTCAGCTAAATAGGATTAAGCATCATGCCAACTTCCGTGCATGATGCCATTGATCCAACAGAGTGAATAAGGCAGCACATAGAGCCAGCCCGAGCCCTGCCATACAGGTCATGCTCCATCCACCATGATGCCAGGCATATACGCCTAAGGCCGAACCACAAGCTCCCCCAATAAAGTACAAAGTCATGTAGAGTGAGTTCACCCGTGATTTGGCATCTGGGCGCAGGCGAAAAATCACGTTCTGGTTACAGCTATGAGTAATTGCAAGTCCCAGATTTATCAGCCCATAACCCAAGATATAACTCAGCAAGGACACTGCACCAAAATACAGGAAGAGCCAGCTTCCAATCAGGATAAAGCAGCCGGTCCAGCTGAGTATTTTGATATGGCCACGATCGGCCCATTTGCCAATAAACTGCGTAGAAAGCGCGCCAAATACACCCACCAGAGTGACCAGTCCGACCATAACATCAGAAAGCTGAAAAGGTTCCTGGGTCAATAGCAGGGCGATGGTCGAGAACAACATGCTCATGGCAGCAAATGCACACGCACCTGTAAGTGAACGCAAAACCAGACGCGGCTCCTGCTTGAGTAATGCTGCCATGGATTTAAAAATTGCGGCATAGCTGATTCTCAGACGTGGCAAGCTCGGTAACTTTCCTTTTAGGTAAAAGCTTAAGGCAAGCATAATTATACCACTGAGGATATAAATCGTTTTCCAGTGAAACAGGTCGGAAAGTAACCCGGCAATACTGGTCGAGAGCAGAATGCCTACCAGCAAGCCACTCATCAGAAAGCCGACCACTTCTCCAGTTTTTTCCGGTTTGACCGCCATCGTAGCCAAGGGGATTAGAATCTGCGCCGCGACAGAAAACAGCCCTGCAATGATGGTACCGATCCAGAGCATTGGCAGATTCACTGCACTGGCACAAATAAATAATCCTGCTGCCGCACCCAGCATGAGAAAGGGGATCAGTTTGGTTTTATTTAACATGTCGCCCAAAGGCACAATAAACAGTAACCCCAAGGCATAAGAAATTTGAGCAAAGGTCACAGTGAGTGCCACTTGTGATTCAGGTACCTGATAATACTGCTGAATCGATGAAATCAGGGGCTGGGAATAATAGTTAGCGCCGGCACATAAACCGCATGCAATCGCCATCAGCCATAATAAGGGCTTGTTTTGACTGATATCGAGAGGCGTGTTCATAGGGTTAACCTTGTATTTAAGCTGGAAGAATTTAAATGAAAAAAGAATAATGTAGAAATTGAAGGCACTATAGGTCAGAAGTTATTACTTTAAAAGTAAAGAAATATTGTCATTATGAAAAATTGCCAGAGTTCAGGCAGATTAAGTAAAGGCTAGCAAGCTCACCTCGAAAATATGAGTGAATAGTTATGGAGTTTTTTAGCTTTTAATAAGAGAGCTGCTTCATTAAGACGCACCTCGGTGCAGATAAGGGTAAAAAAGGGGCATGAGGGTGAAAATAGTTGAATATTTACTCTATTTTGTTGCGCAAATATGGTGCAAAACCTGATTTTTCAATGAGTAAGTCAGATCCATACATTAATATAATAAATGGTCCTTAAGGTTTTTTTTGACCCTTTATCTGACGGTTTGAGACTTGAATCTTATAAGTGTTTAAAGATCTGTTTCCAGAACATAGCCCAATTTGGTCAGCTAAAGATCTTCTCAACAAACACTATCATTTTATAAAATATGTTTTGAATATCTAAAAAATTATTGTTTCTGCTTAAATATTAAATCTGTCAGAAAAGTCAAAACTAAAAAAGTGGTTCAGCTCAGGTCCTGCTATGAGTAGTCAGCAGATAAATCAAAAATCTGTACTTGTACCAAAAGATGCAACGATAATTGTCAGAATGATCAATGTAACAAAATAAATCAGAAATGTGTCTGTCTACCATCCAGTTAAATCTGGGTTGATTATCCAATGGAATGAATATCGTTTATAAATTCATCACCTATGAATCTCCAGCAAATGAAATAAATGTGCTATCACAGCGAAATTTTTTATGAATCATCAGTTCAAAATATAGGTATTTATTAAATAAATAGTGGGTAGTAATTTCAAACAGTTTGATTAGAATCCAAAAATTCAACAAAAACACATCCTGTGGGGAAACATCGTAAATCACGATGTTTACTTAAGAAAAATTAGCTTGAGGGACGCTCATGCAGATTGGAATTCCAGCCGAAACTGTCGTCGGTGAAAATCGCGTCGCTGCGACGCCTGAGACAGTAAAGAAATTGATCAGCGCTGGTCATAGTGTGGTGATCGAACGTGGTGCCGGTGTTAAAGCTGCCTACATCGACAGTGCCTATGAGCAAGTTGGTGCCAAAATTACGGATGATGCCTATACCGGTAGCCAGATGGTTTTGAAAGTTCGTGCACCCAAGGGTGAAGAAATTCAGAAGCTGTCTGCCAATACCACGGTGGTGGCGATGTTTGACCCATACCGCAATACCGAGCTTGACCAGTTCGCGGCGCAGAATGTGACTGCATTTGCTCTTGAGTTGTTGCCACGGACCCTGTCACGTGCGCAAAACATGGACGTATTGTCTTCGCAAGCCAACCTGGCAGGTTATAAATCAGTGCTTTTGGCTGCTGCTGAATACCAGCGTATGTTCCCGATGCTGATGACGGCTGCGGGTACAGTTAAACCGGCTCGTGTGGTGATCATGGGTGTCGGTGTAGCGGGTCTGCAAGCGATTGCCACTGCAAAACGTTTAGGTGCCATCGTTGAAGCCACGGACCTGCGTCCAACTGCAAAGGATCAGGTTGAATCTTTAGGCGGTAAATGGTTAGACGTACCGATGTCTGCTGAAGAGCAGCAGAAAGCTGCAGATGCTGCCAAAAATGGTTATGGCTGGATGCCGGGTGAAGAATACATCCGCGATCAGGCTGCAATTGTTGATAAAGCGGTATCGAATGCCGACATCGTGATTACCACCGCACTTTTACCAGGTCGTGATGCACCGCGTTTAATCCGAGCTGAAACTGTAGCCAAGATGAAACCGGGTTCAGTGATCCTGGATATGGCGGTGGAATCAGGTGGCAATGTTGAAGGTTCGAAATGCGGTGAAACCGTTGTCACTGAAAATGGTGTGAAGATTCTGGGTATTCCAAATATTCCATCGACGGTATCGACTGAGGCATCAGCCCTCTATGCACGTAACGTCTATAACTTTGTTGAAACACTTTTTGATGCAGACAAGAACTTTGTCCTGAATCAGGAAGATGAAATTCAAAAAGCCCTACTTGTCACTCACGGCGGCCAAGTGCTGTTAAAACGTGGTTAAGGAGCAGACTCATGGTTGAAACAATTACGATTTTCGTCCTGGCCATCTTCGTGGGTTACTACGTGGTTTGGGGAGTGACACCAGCACTACATACGCCGTTGATGGCGGTCACCAATGCCTTGTCATCGATCATTATTGTCGGTGCGATGATCCAGACTGTTGGTTTGCCTGTAATCGGCGTTGAAGGTGGCGTGGATTTCCAGACTATTAACGTGGTGAGCGTACTGGGTGCGATTGCAGTATTCCTGGCCAGCATTAATATTTTCGGTGGCTTTGCTGTAACTGCACGTATGCTGGAAATGTTCAAACCTAAGCAAAAGAAAAAAGAGGGTTAATACATGGAATTTATTCGAGATTATGCGGATTGGTTCTACCTGATTGGCGCCGTTCTTTTTATCTTAACGCTACGTGGTTTGTCTGGTCCTAAAACTGCGATTGCAGGTAACCGTTACGGTATGATCGCGATGGCGATCGCTGTAGTGACCACATTCTTTGTTGCCGACAATCCAGTGGTCTGGATGATTCTTGCGGCAATGGCAGCCGGTGCGGTGGTGGGAATTGCACGTGCACGTACCGTTCCAATGACCCAGATGCCGGAAACTGTGGCACTTATGCACTCACTGGTTGGTCTGGCTGCAGTCCTGATTGCAGTAGCGGCGATTATCCATAACAACAAGCTGATTGAATTAGGTCCAGACTTGTTGGCAGCGAATGGCGTTGCATTCCATGCGATGAGCAAGGTTCACTTGTTTGAACTGTTTGTGGGCTGTTTCGTGGGTGCAATTACCTTTACAGCATCAGTTTTTGCTTATGGCAAGCTGGCTGCAAAGAAATGGGCAAAAACTATTTCTGGTGCGTGGGTAAAACCGGTTCAGGCAATGATTTTTGTTGCAATGCTGGGCTTTGGGATTCATTTCTTCCTGACGGGTAGCATGACTTCTTTCTGGGCGATGACAGGTCTTGCACTGGCATTTGGCTGGGTGTGGATTGCACCGGTAGGCGGCGGCGATATGCCAGTTGTGGTTTCACTGTTGAACTCATTCTCAGGTTGGGCTGCAGCAGGTATTGGTTTCACTTTAGAAAATAACATGCTGATCGTTGCCGGTTCACTGGTCGGTTCTTCAGGTGCAATTCTGTCTTACATCATGTGTAAAGCAATGAACCGTTCCATCATCAACGTACTGTTTGGGGGTGCGATGGGTGGTAGTGCAGCACCGACAGCAGCAGCTGGCGAACAGGTGCAGCGTAATTACCGTTCAGGTTCAGCAGATGATGCGGGCTTCCTGATGTCGAATGCGGACAGCGTAGTCATTGTACCGGGTTATGGTATGGCACAAGGTCGTGCACAGAATGCGGTAAAAGAACTGGCAAACTTGCTGAAAGAGCAGGGCGTAACGGTTCGCTTCGCGATTCATCCGGTTGCAGGCCGTATGCCTGGTCATATGAACGTACTTCTTGCTGAAGCAGATGTTCCTTATGAGGACATCCTGGAAATGGACGAGATCAACTCGGACTTCCCGGCAACTGATGTGGTTCTTGTCATTGGTGCAAACGACGTGGTTAACCCTGCGGCGAAAGATGATCCAAGTTCTCCAATTTATGGCATGCCAATTTTGGAAGCACATAAGGCGCGTACCATCATGGTGATCAAGCGCTCTATGGCAACCGGTTATGCAGGTCTGGACAATGACTTGTTCTATAATGACAAAACCATGATGATCTTCGGTGATGCCAAGAAAGTTGTGGAAGACATGACCAAAGCGATTAATGGTACCGGTCACTAATCATTTAAATCATTAGAATCCCCCTGAGTCCCCCTTTAATAAAGGGGGATTTTTTTATATCTTGAAAAAGCATTATTCTGTGGTCATCAAACTTCTATGTTTATGATGAATTGATCCTAAAATACCAATCAAATCGGTGCATAGGACAAGATGAAAATTAAAGAAAAATAGCTGATTGAGTTGTATTAATGCTTATAAAGTTGGATGAACAGGCAATAAAAAAGCGACCTACACAGGTCGCTTTCTTGAATATTCGGTTTTTACGCTACAGAATCAGTATCTGTAGGATTGCGCCATAAGCTTTCTAGGTCATAGAATTTACGTGCTGTTGGAAGCATGCAGTGAACAACCACATAACCGAGGTCGAGCAGGATCCATTCAGCATCACGTTCGCCTTCTATACCTAGAGGGCGAAAGCCAGCTTTACGTGCTTCTTCAGCAACATTATTGGCCAGTGATTTGATATGACGAGTCGATGTACCACTTGCAATGACCATAGCATCAGCTACATTACTGATACCGCGAACATCAAGCTCAACAATTTCTTTTGCTTTTACATCTTCAAGTGCAGCATGTACGACTTTTAAACAATCCTGTACAGCTTGAGAATTTGAATTCATAGTAAGATCGTGAGAATTAGAAGCGCTGGGCGATGGTTCTAAATTCATGGGGGGTGTAATTTCCTAACAATTATGCATGATCTAATATAGCGGTTTTAGTCCAAAATTTCAAATCAGACCACATTCTACTCAGTCATGCTCCGCAAAGAATTCGTCTTTCCAGGCAAAGGAATCACAGGAGTGTCCGCTGGGTTTATACTCGGCAGCCACGTACCCTTGATAATGGTTATGTTTTAACCACTGAAATATATCATGATATTGAATTGAGGCCGTATTGGGTTGATGTCGTCCCGGACAATCCGCAAACTGGATATGGCCAATCGACGCAATATTTTCTTGCAAAGTTTCCAATACATCTTCGCCCATCATCGCCATGTGGTAGCAGTCATACTGCATTTTTAAGGCCGGATGTTGAACTGCTTCGAGCATTTCCTGGGCCTGAGCAACATTTTGAATCAAGAAGCGTGGCATATCGATGCCATTGATCATTTCAAAGACCGGTTCAATTTGATGGTCAAGCAGCATTGAGCAAGCCATTTTCAGATTACTTGCTAGCGTACTTAGGCAGGGCAACAGGTCACAATCCACAGGCTGTTTTCCTGCCAGAATGTTCACCCGGGGTACATTCAGTGCGGTAGCATACTGGATGGCCTGCTCAACCGCATGACGAAACTCGATTTCCCTTCCCGGAATGCCAGCCAGGCCATGACCACCCTGCATTAAATCACCTGCCGGTACATTAATCAGGCACAAGTTCAGCTGATGGGTGCTGAGCTGGTTTTGAATCTGGCCAATACTGAGTTCATAAGGAAACTGGATTTCCACATGATTAAAACCCTGCGCACGAGCCAGCGCGAAGCGTTCGATGAGTGGCACTTCAGTAAAAATCATCGACAGGTTGACGGCAAGTTTAATCATGTCTTTCTCTTTAATATTCGAGGCTGCATAAATCAAGCGTTATGAATGTTTTAGTTGCTGGATTACAGTGGCCAGATCTGCTTCGGCAAAGCCTTGAGCCTGATGGGCCTGTAACTGTGATAATGCCTGAGTCGCGACCGGAACATCCAGGTCAAAGCTGTGGGCCAGTTGCACGGCATTATTCAGATCCTTGGATAAGGTCTGGACTTTCCATTGCACTGGTACAAAAGTCTGGGTGGCCATACGCGGCGCCAGAATCTGAAAAGGCTTGGAGTCGGCAAAACCACCTGCCAACGCTGGCGCCAGTAAGCGGGTATCTACCCCAGCAAGGCCAGCCAGGGCTACGGCTTCTGCAATCAGGGTACTATTTGCTGCGACAATCAGCTGATTACAGATTTTGGTCGCCTGACCGGTGCCCGTATCACCCATACGGGTGACACGCTGGGAAAGTGCTTTATAGATCGGCTCAAGTGATCTAATTGTAGCGGCATCACCACCAGCAAAAATTACCAGACTGCCTTGTTCAGCCCCGGCGGTACCCCCTGACACTGGAGAATCAATCCAGATTGCTTTCTTGGTCTGTACTTGTACGGCAAGTGTTTGGGTTTGCTGTACAGAAAGGCTGGAGAAATCTACAATGACTTGATCAGCGACCAAATATGGTTCGATCTGATCAAAGACAGATTGCATCGCCTGATCATCTGCCAGGCAGGTAAGAATCACCGGATAATTGGAAATCTGGTCTAGAGACAGCGCAGTCGCACCCTGATCCAGCAAGGGATTACAGGCCGCAGGTGTACGGTTCCAGACCGCCACCTGAAAACCTGCCTGAAGCAGACGCATAGCCATGCGAGTGCCCATTAATCCCATCCCTAAGAAGGCAATTTTAGTATCAAGATTCAACTGCATACTTTCCTTTATTCCTTGTTTTGACTCAGACTCGACTTATTTGTATTGGCGTGGCACAAATTGAACCTCTGGGTTCTTGTCCTTTTTACGGGCCAATTGACTGTTTTTACCCAGCAGCAATTTCAACTGCCAGATTTTTTCCATACGCAGGGATTTATTCGGACGATGCTGCATGGCATCCAGTACAAATTTAGAGGCCATCAGCGCATCTGGAGAACGCTGCAGCATTTCCTCAGCCAAAGCCTGTGCTCTCGCCAAGGGGTGTTCATCGACATGGGTGATCAGACCGATTTCTTTGGCATATTTGCCCTCAAAAATCCGGGCAGTCAAAGTGAGCTCTTTGGCCAGATCAATCCCAATCAGGCCTTTCAGTGAGCGGCTGAGTCCCATGTCTGGCACCAGTCCCCAACGGGTTTCCATAATCGACATTTTGGTGTCAGGATGAGCAATACGTATGTCTGCGGCCAGAGCAAGCTGCATGCCGGCACCAAAACAGAAGCCCTCCATCGCAGCGATCACCGGGACGGGTAATTCCTGCCAGACCAGAAATGCTTTTTGAAACAGGCTTTGACCGGGGCGGATCAGCTCCCAGGCAGCGTAAGCACGATTTTTAGGATTGTTTAAATCGGCCAGATCAATGCCGGCACTAAAGACCTGGGCTTCACCGGTTAAAATCACACAGCGGATGCTTTTATCTTTTTTGATTTTCTGTGCAGTCGCGACCAGTTCGCGCAGCAGGGCAAAGCTCATGGCATTGCGTTTATCTGGACGATTCAGTGTAACCGTGGCAATGCCGTTATTTTTTTCCAAGCGTACAAGTGACATGGCATTCTTCCGTAATTTTTCCTGGCTTGAGCATAGCATGCAGCCTTTGGGCTTGCATGACAGCCCAGTCACACTTCTCAAATCATGAGCTGAGCCGCTTCAAATCTTTAATTCAAATGTTGCTTCAAAATTTGCTGGGCAGCCTGTTCAACCTGTTCAACCACGGCTTTGAGTTCATCAAAATATTTCAGTACATCTTGCACAAAACTTTCATCGGCCTTACGGCGTTCTTTGCGCAGGGTCGAAACGAACTGCTCAAAGCCACCCGTGACTTTCTGCAAAGTCGGTGCTCCGACATAGCGGGTCGCACCGTAAAGGCGATGCAGCACATGTTCAAGTTGTGGAAAATCTTCCAGTTCAATCAGTTGCTGCATTTCAGCGAGTTCATCCGCAAAGCTGTCCACTAGCATGCGTAACAGGTCTACCGCCAGGTCTTCTTTATTGGCTGCCAGTTGCAGGCTTTGCTGCCAGTCCAGAATATTCGGATCCAGGGCATCAATCACATTGGCACGTTCCAGTACCGGAATCCGTTTAAAATGCTCGGTGGTCCAGTGTGTCAAAATTTGGATAATCTGCTCGATCTGGATCGGCTTGGTAACATAGTCATCCATGCCATTTTGCAGCAGTTTATGTTTTTCATCAGAAAGCGCATGCGCCGTCAAAGCAATAATCGGCAGGCGGTTATGATTTTCAAAAGTCGATTCCAGCGAGCGAATGGCGCGGGTGGTATCAATTCCCGACATCACCGGCATCTGGATATCCATAAAGACCAGATCAAAAGCGGGCTGTTTCTGCTCATAACGGCGCTGAATAATATCGATCGCTTCCTGTCCGCTGAGGGCTTTGGTCGTAGTGACATTCAGTTCGCCCAGCAAGGCTTCCAGAACAATCAAGTTGGGCAAATGATCATCCACGGCCAGAATATGCAGACCTTGGCCATTAAATTCTTCATGCTGTTCCTGATTAAAGATCGGCTGATTACCGAGCAGCTGAATCAGCGCGCTGCGGCTGAGAGGCTGATGCAGGGCACGGGCACGATAGTCATTAAGCATGCTCGGATCCAGCTGCATCTGATAACCATATACCGCCAGATGTCCCTGATAACGTGAACGGATTTCACGTAACAGAACTTCACTGTCACCACTATGATCAACAATCAGCCAGGTATTTTCGCTATCCTGCAAATGGTTCAGACGGCTGAACAGATCTAGAATTGATGCGCATTCAATGTGTTTGACCTGATAATTCTCGAGATACTGCCGTAGCACGTTCGCAGTTGCCGGATGTGCAAGATAAGAAATGACAGTCAATTCGCTGAAATTTGGATGCTCAATCATGTTATTTTCATCAACCAGGAACTGGGCAGTAAACCAGAACGTCGAGCCTTTTTCAGTCGGGGCACGTTCCTGATTGTCTTCAAACCCGATCTGGCCATGCATCAGGTTCACCAGCTGTTTGGAAATTGCCAGCCCGAGACCGGTACCGCCAAACTGGCGGGTCACCGAGGTATCGCCCTGAGAGAAGGATTCAAACAGTTTTTTACGGTCTGTACCACTCAGGCCAATACCGCTGTCCTGCACACTGAAATGCAGCAAACACTGATCCTTGCCATCATGTTCCATGCGAGCCCGGACAATGATTTCTCCATCCGGGGTGAATTTGATCGCATTGGAAATCAGGTTGGTCAGAATCTGCTTAAACCGCAGCGCATCACCAATGATGTGTTTTGGCACGCCGTCAGCATAATAAAAAGCCATATCAATATGTTTTTGTGCTGCCAGAGGCGACAACATGTCCATCACATCAAAGATCGCTTCTTCCAGGTCAAAAGGTGCCGTTTCCAGTTCCAGTTTGCCGGCGTCAATTTTGGAAAAATCCAGGACATCATTAATCAGTGCCAGTAAATGCGCAGAAGATTTACGGATGGTCTGCAAATACAGGCTTTGCTCGTTGCTGAGATTGCCCTGACGTAATAACAGATGAATAAAACCATCAATACTGTTCAGTGGAGTACGCAGTTCATGGGAGATATTGGCCAGAAACACAGACTTGGCCTGGTTGGCCGAGATCGCCTGGTCACGTGCCTGACGATAGGTAATATTCTGGACTTCTAAAGTATCAAGGGTGCGGCGCAAATCATCTTCGGTCTGCTCGGTATGTTCACGCAATTCCAGAAAGCTAAAATGCAGACGTTTCACCACATTGGCAATATCACGTTGCAATAAACGCAACTCTCCGGTGCTATTAATCACCATATGCTGGCCGAGGGTATCGGCATTCAGGCGTTGCAACTGCATGCGAATTTCATACATTGGCGCAATCCAGCGCCGTGAATAAAAATTCAGGCAGAGAAGCAATAATAATAAGGTCAGTAATCCGGTTGCAATCAAGACAATCATTACCCGATAACGGGCAATTTCCAGAGGCTGATTATCCAGTTCAATCGCCAGCCAGCCGGGAGAAAAAGTGTTTTCATTTATTTTAAGGGCATAGACATGATTGTTCTGATACAGGATCGGACCGACAAAATTGCCGCTTTTCTCAAAATTGGGCCAGGCAGCCTTTTCCTGAAAGCCGATCCCTAAACGTTTTTTGCCATTTTCGTCCAGAACCGCTGCCCGTAACAGATGCTTTTCATTCAGCATGTTCTGCATGGCATTGTGAGCCTGGTCATATTGCCATGGATACAGATTCAAGATATCCAGTGCATATTCTGCAGTCCCTTGGAAGCGGGTCAGAATCGCGATGGCCATCTGCTTCTGCTGCGCACGTGCAGCATTTGAAGTTTCAGTCAACACCAGCATGGCGCCAACACAGGCCAAAATGGTAATCGGCACAAAAATCAGCGCAATCAGCTGTCCATAGGCATGATTTAAGTGTAAGCGTTTAAACAGCTTTTTGTTGATAGTTGACATGATTTAAGCAGTATTTTCTTTATGCCTGGCATATTAACATGCTTTAAATCTACAGTTAAAATTTAAGCACTATTTTTATAAATGTTCGGATTAGAGGCTAAAAATATAAAAGATTTGAGTCAGTTTTGCTCAAGCAGGCCTAGGGCAAGAACCCGGAACTTTCAGGGTGAATAGTGCAGGGCGGAATAGTACTTTTATCATATAAGCTGACCGCTTCATCTGAGCAGATCACAGGGAAATGTCGTGGATGACTTGATACTTGACGAGTTTTGGCGAGTTTTCTGAAAAAGCCCTGCTAAATGAGTGCAGGGAAAAGCATTTTTTCATACAATAGCCGCACCTCGATATAGGTGCAAATAATGAGTAATACCACCCCTGATTTTCAAGCAGATGAATTTTTGTTGGACCATTATGTAGGCAAAACGCCACTGGTGCGTTTGCAGCGTCTGGCAAGTCACACTCAAGCTACAGTACTCGCGAAACTCGAAGGCAATAATCCGGCAGGTTCGGTGAAAGACCGCCCGGCCTATAATATGATCATGCAGGCGGAAAAACGCGGTCAGATCAAACCGGGTGATACCCTGATTGAGGCAACGAGTGGGAATACAGGGATTGCATTGGCCATGGTGGCTGCAATGCGTGGCTATAAAATGAAGCTCATTATGCCTGCAAGCTCAAGCCAGGAACGTAAAGATGCCATGCGTGCCTATGGTGCAGAGCTGATTGAATCTGAAAGTATGGAACATGCCCGTGATTTGGCATTGCAAATGGAAAAAGATGGCATCGGTCTGGTGCTGAACCAGTTTGGTAACCCGGATAATCTGGAAGCACACTATTTGACTACGGGTCCTGAAATTTGGGGGCAAACCGGTGGCAAGATTACGCACTTTGTGAGTTCGATGGGCACGACAGGTACCATTATGGGTATTTCTAAATACCTTAAAGAACAAAACCCAAATGTGCAAATTGTCGGTTTACAACCTTCAGAAGGTTCAAATATTCCGGGTATCCGCCGTTGGCCGAAAGAGTATCTGCCTACGATTTTTGATGCCAGCCGTGTCGATGAGATCATGGATATTCCGCAGATTGAAGCAGAGAAAACCGCACGTCAACTGGCACGTCAGGAAGGTATCAGTGCAGGCGTATCTTCCGGAGGGGCAGTATGGGCATCTCTCAGAATTGCTGAACAACACCCGGATGCAGTGATTGTATGCATTGTGTGTGACCGCGGTGACCGTTACTTGTCTACAGGGTTATTCTCTGTAGAAGATACTGAATAATTTCTGAGACCTATATATGCGCTTGCCTGTTTTAACTTTCGATATTGAAACCCAAACCGATCTCAAATCAGGGGCGCATCTGTTTGGTCTGGACTTGCCCGAGGCAGATATGGATCAGGCGCTGACCAAATTACGCCGTCAGGATTCAGGTTCGGATTTTCAGCGTTTGCCGCTGCATGAAATTGTCTGTATTTCCGGATTATGGATCGACGAGCAGGGCATGAAGCTGTTTTCGTTTAGCCGGGAACAGCATTCTGAAGCAGAAATTTTGAAAAAATTCTTGTCAATTTTTGACAAGCGCCATCC
Organism: Acinetobacter sp. SFD; assembly: GCF_001647575.1. Taxonomy (NCBI): domain Bacteria; kingdom Pseudomonadati; phylum Pseudomonadota; class Gammaproteobacteria; order Moraxellales; family Moraxellaceae; genus Acinetobacter; species Acinetobacter sp. SFD. Next base: position 33,863 of record NZ_LSZJ01000002.1, on the reverse strand, counting down.
GACCCTAGTGAGTTGGAATGGCTCACAGTTTGATTTACCAGTAATTTTATACCGTGCCATGTATCATGGGCTCTCTGCACCGAGTCTGTTCGATCAGGGCGAAATTGATACGCAAAAGCGTTATAATAACTACCAGAATCGTTACCATCATCGTCATGTTGATTTGATGGATGTGATGGCCATGTTTCATGCCCGTCATTTCCAGAAGCTGGATGATGTGGCACATTTGCTGGGTTATCCAGGCAAACGCGGTGACGGCGTTTACCGTATACCCGAATATGTCCGCAATCAGCAATGGACCGAACTGACCTCTTATTGTGAAGGGGACGTTCTGAATACCTGGCTGGTTTATATTCGCTGGCTGTTACTAAAAGGACAGCTGTTGCTGCCTGATTATCAGCATCTGGTCCAAAGTACCATCCAGTATTTGCACACCCAGCCGCAACATGCAGAATTTTTATCAGTCTGGCGTGAAACTTCACAACGTACTGAATTTACCCAATTTGATTTTCCCATCTCCACACCCTAGGTTTTCATGAAATATCGAGCACAAGCACGTCCTACCCAGCAACCCGAGTACATTTTTCAGGTTGAAGCACTTTCACATGAAGGACGTGGCATTGCTCACTATGGTTCGCATCCGGATCATCCGCTGGAAAAACATGGCAAGAAAGTCTTTATACGCTATGCCTTGCCAGGTGAAACCGTGCGTGCCCGCATTACCCGTGAAGTCAAAAAACTTGAAGAAGCTGACAGCCTTGAATTGCTGGGCGATGCTTCTGAAATTCGCGTGGAACCCATCTGCCCGCATTTTGGGTCTTGTGGCGGTTGCAATATGCAGCATATCGCGCCAGATGCCCAGATTGAGTTGAAACAGAATGTCTTAAAGTCACATTTACAGCATTTTGCTGGAATCCAGCCTAAGCAATGGCTGCTACCCTTACGTTCACAACGTGAAGATTATCGTCGCAAGGCCCGAATCGGTGTGCGTTATCTGCCTTCCAAAAAACAGCTAGTGGTGGGCTTTCGTGAGAACCAGTCCAACAAACTGATCCCAATTGATCGCTGCATGATTCTGGATCGAGAGTTTGGTTCGGTTACGCGTCTTAAACAATTACTGCAAGGTCTTAACGGTAAGGCGGACATCGGTCATATAGAATTGGCGATGGGAGATCAAGAGATCGCACTGCTGGTGCGCGAAACTGCAAAATTATCTGCAGAAGATGTCAACCAATTGCGAGAATTTACGTTACAGAAAGGTTGGCAACTGTATGTTCAGCCTGCCGCTAAAGATGGGCTGTTGCGTATAGATCAGCCAGAGGACGCTGCACGCTTACACTATGGTCTTGATGACTTTGATGTAAAATTCGGTTTTAATCCACTGGACTTTACTCAGGTGAACTCAAGTATCAATCCGCAAATGGTGCGATTGGCATGTGATTTGCTACAACTGCAACAGGGAGAGCGGGTTTTAGATCTGTTCTGTGGATTAGGAAACTTTTCGTTGCCGCTTGCGCGCTGTGTTGGTGCATCGGGTCAAGTGATTGCAGTAGAGGGAAGTGAGGAAATGGTTCGACGTGGTGCGGAAAATGCCAAAAACAATGGTATTGCACAAATATCGTTCTATTCACAAGATTTAACCAAAGATTTCTCGCACCATGCTTGGGCAAATCAAGGTTTTGATGCATTATTAATCGACCCGCCACGTGCCGGCGCAGAAGAAGTAATGCACTATATTCCTAAGTTTGGAGCAAAAAGAATCGTTTATGTGTCATGTAATCCTGCGACACTCGCCAGAGATGCAGGACTATTGGCACAACAGGGCTATCGTCTCACCCGGGCGGGAGTGATGGATATGTTTACACATACTGGACATGTGGAATCAATCGCATTGTTCGAAAAAGAAAATCAAATAAACGATTAAAGAAATGATGTTTTTAAAAGTAGGAGAAGGGTATGGTCACAGTACGTGAGCAACTCCCTGGACGACTTAATGAGTTGTCGCAGGAGACGACTGTAGAACATGCCGAACAAGCACACCAGGATCTGACTGAATGGTTGGATCGGGTTCGTGGCATATTAGATGGCGCACCTTTAACGCAGCTCGAAGAAGTCGCCCACTTAACATTAGAAAGAGAGCTGCAAAGTACGGTCCAGCACCGCTCCAATACCTTTTATACCGGTATTGAGATGGCGGATATTCTAGCTCATCTGCATGTAGATGAAGATACTTTGTCCGCAGCCATGCTGTATCGTGCTGTTCGTGAAGGCGTCATGCCACTCGGTGAAGTACTGGAAAAGTTCGGCGAACAGGTGCATAGTCTGGTCAAAGGTACGCTTGCCATGGGTAAGCTGTCCGAGCTGATCGAAAAAAATAAGCGTCTGGAAGATCATTTTAACAATAACCAGCGCGAGCATCTGTCTGGCATTTACAAAATGCTGATCTCTGTCACCGAAGATGTGCGTGTCGTTCTGGTCAAGCTGGCCGAACGTACCTATGCGTTGCGTGAACTGGCCAATTCCTCGCGTGAGCGTCAGGAACGGGTTGCCCGAGAAATTCTGACCATTTACTCGCCACTGGCACACCGTTTAGGTATTGCCCAGCTAAAATGGGAGCTGGAAGATCTGGCTTTCCGTTATCTTGCGCCGGAACGTTATAAAGAAATTGCTTCCTTACTGAATGAAAAGCGTCTCGAGCGTGAACAGTATATTCAGTTTGTGATTGAAAAATTACGCAATGAATTGTCCGAGCATGGCATTGAAGCCGAAATTAACGGCCGGGTGAAGCACATTTATTCGATTTATCGGAAAATGAAAAGCAAGAACCTGAGCTTTGACCAGCTCTATGATATTCGTGCTTTACGGGTACTGGTGAAAAGTGTGCCGGAGTGTTACCACACTTTAGGTATTGTGCATCAGATCTGGCGCCACATTCCGCATCAGTTTGACGACTATATTACCAATCCGAAAGCCAATGGCTATCGCTCCCTGCATACTGCGGTCATTGCCGAGAACAAGTCACTTGAAGTGCAGATTCGTACCCATGCAATGCATGAGGAAGCTGAACTTGGAGTATGTTCACACTTTAATTATAAAGAAGGTGCAAAAACCACAGATCGCTCCTTTAACCATCGTCTGCATTCCTTGCGTGCGGTGCTTGAGCATTATCAAGAACGTAATGAAAGCAGTGCACATAAAGAATCTGAAGATGAAATAGAGAATTTTGAACATATTCAAGATTTCGAAGGTTTTGAAAAGATCTATGTGTTTAGCCGTGATGGTGATATCAAAGAGCTGCCGCGTGATTCGACGGTGCTGGACTTTGCTTATCATGTGCATACCGAAGTCGGGAACAAGTGCTATGCCGCACGGGTAAATCAGCGCTATGTGCCGCTGACCTATACTTTGAAAACTGGTGAACAGGTCGAGATTCTGACCAAAAAAGACCGGGAACCGAACCGAGACTGGCTGGTTAATTCGCTGGGTTATATCAAAACTGCCCGTGCGCGGGACAAGCTGCGCCACTGGTTCCGCCAGCAAGATCGCAGCAAGAATCTGGAAGTTGGCCGTGAAGTACTGAACAAGGAACTATCACGTCTGGCAATTCACCCGAAATCGATTGATCTGAATGATTATTGTAGTCACTTCAATGTCAAAACTGGCGATGACATTCTGGTCAATCTGGTCAATGGTGATATCAGCCTGCATGCCCTGATTAATCAGGTGAACCGTCACATGCATCTGGATCAGGATGAGCCTGAGCTGGTGCTGAAACCTGCCCTGAACCCGCGTGCCAGTCATACGCTGTCAGCGCACGGTATTCTGATTGATGGTCTGGATAACGTGGAATTGCATATTGCCCAATGTTGCCAACCCGTGCATGGCGAATCGATTGCCGGCTATATCACTTTGAATCGGGGGGTTAGCATCCATAAGGTCGCTTGTCCGGACTATGTGCGTATGATTTCTCAAGAGCCTGAACGTGCGGTAGAAGCAGACTGGGAAATGCAGCCAACCCGTGGTCAGAGCGTACAGATTGTGGTGGAAGCTTATGATCGACGCGGCTTGCTGAAGGATCTGACCCAAGTCATTTTCTCGGATCAGATCAACATCCGTCAGGTGAATACCATTTCGGAGGCGGACGGTATTGCCAATATGAAGCTGTTGATTGAAGTCAAAGGTCTGGCACAACTTTCCAAACTTTTGGCCCGTCTTGAACAACAACCGGGAATTATCAGTGCACGTCGTCTGGTGCAAGGTACTTAATTTCCATTATGTAAGTTTAAAAAGCCTGCAATTCATTTGCGGGCTTTTTTATTGTAATCTAACTAAATCATATGCATAAAAAATAGACCAGCAGACCGAGATGAGTGTGACTGAAATATTTGAACGTAGACGGAATAACTTGGCCAAGGTCATTGATCTGTTGATCGAAACGCAGCAATTTAAAACTGGCAAAGAGATCTGTGAGCATTTCGGCTTGTCTGCGTCATATATCGCACAATTACTGAATAGCAAACGCCAGATCGGCGAGAAAGTAGCAAGAGAGTTGGAGCAACAACTGGGTCTAGATGCGCTCATTCTAGATCAGTCAGCTGAACCCAAAGTAGAGTTATCTCCACTTTCAGAGCAAGGTGGACTATTTCAGATGCAGGTGGTGCAACAGCAGGCATTCGCACTTATTCCTATAGATTCAGCGCTCTCATTCAATCAGGATATTTTTTATCTGCAAGCACAGCATTACGCGATTCAGGTAGCAGGACCGTATTATGTCCCCAGCTTAAAACCGGGCTGGTGGCTGATCTGTGACAAACATGCAGAGGTGGCCGGATCGGATATTCTTTGTGTGTATCTGCTTAATGGCCTGCAGCTCATTTTGCAACTGGTCAGTGACACTCAGGATCATTATGAGTTTCAAAGTCTGGATGAACACCGACAGGTGATTTTCCAAAAGACTGATATTGAGAAAATTCATCCCGTCATTGCGATTATTCCCACGGCCAGTATGTTCAAATAGCAGAAATAATTCAGCCCATCTTAAGACGGGCTGAACAATGAACATGCAAACAGAACTGATTATGGAATCGGGTTCTCGTCTTCAAATTCTGGCTTCACCTGAACAATAAAGTCCTGACGGTTTAGACCACGCCACAAGGCAAAGGCCGTACCGATATAGATGGATGAATAGGTCCCGACAAAGACACCGACAAACATCGCGATCGAGAACCATTTCAGACCATCACCGCCTATCAGCATCATGGCAAGCACCACCAGCAATAAGGTCATAGAAGTATGAATGGTACGACGCAAGGTTTCAGTCAGGGCGATGTTGACAATTTCGACCGGCTCTGCACCACGAATCTTACGGAAGTTCTCACGGATACGGTCAGAGACCACGATATTATCGTTGAGCGAGAAACCGATGATTGCAAGGAGTGCTGCAAGTACAGTCAGGTCAAATGGCCACTGCATCATCGCAAAAATCCCGAGGGTGACGATAATGTCATGGAATAGTGACAACACGGCGCCCATGGCCAGTTTGAACTCAAAGCGGATGGTGACATAAACCAGCATTAGCAGAAGCGCCAGTGCTACAGCACCAGCAGAACGAACATAAAGCTCGTTACCCACCTGACCACCGACCACATCGACCTTTGGTACTTCTGCCGGATTATTTGGCAATTGAGCCGCTGCTGTAACCGCTAGAGTCAGGTCTTCAGCTTCGATATCGTCCTGTACGGGCATACGCACCATCAGATCACGTTCTGAACCGAGGGTTTGAACCACGGCATCATTAAAACCGGCTTTGCTGAGTGCTTGGGAAACCTGTTCCGGTTTGACCGGATTGGCATAATTCAGTTCAGCTGCCACACCACCAGTAAAGTCCAGACCGAGGTTCAGACCTTTGGTGGCAATAAAGAAGATACTCGCAACCGTTAAGAGGATTGAAAACAATGCCGCAGGCATTGCAATCTTCATAAACGGGATAATGCGTTCGTCTTCCGGGCGACCATACTGTTTTTGATCCAGTTGAGTATTTTCAGTCATCATTGATCTCCTTAAATGCTCAACTTTTTCAAGTTACGTTTTTTGCCATAAATGATCTGTACGATTGCACGTGTTACTGTAATGGCAGTAAACATCGAGCAGACAATACCAATCATTAAGGTCACGGCAAAGCCTTTGATCGGACCTGTACCAATCGCGAACAGAATGAATGCTACCAGGAAGGTGGTCAAGTTCGAGTCAAAAATGGTGTTATAGGCCCGGTCATAACCGGCCACAATCGCCTGTTTTGGCGAAGCTCCCCATTTCATTTCTTCGCGTATTCGTTCACAGATCAGTACGTTGGCATCGACCGCCATACCAATGGTAATCACAATACCGGCAATACCCGGCAGGGTCAGGGACGCACCAATCCAAGACATGACTGTCAGAATCATTGCCAGGTTAAATATCAGGGCAAAGTTGGCAATCAGGCCAAATACGCGGAAGAACACCACCATCCAGATGGCAACCAAGAGGAAACCGATCTGAGTTGAAAGCACCCCTTTGTCGATATTCTCTTGACCCAGACTTGGACCAATCACACGTTCTTCAACAAAGTACATTGGCGCAGCCAACGCACCTGCACGAAGCATTAATGCAAGTTCAGCCGCTTCCTGTGGCGAGTCCAGACCGGTAATACGGAACTGAGAGCCTAATACCGCCTGAATGGTCGCAGCATTAATCACGACAGCTTCAGTATATGGCGTACGGACTTCAGTTTGAGTGCCAGTTGCCGGGTCTTCCACATAGTTAATGCGCTGTTTGTTTTCGATGAACAGCACTGCCATACGTTTACCAACCGCATTACGGGTCGCATCCGACATCAGCTTGCCGCCTGCGCTGTCCAGCGTAATGTTCACTTCTGCACCGCCAGTGTCCTGGCTAAAACCACTGGATGCATTTTGAACACGTTCACCAGTTAAAATACGGTTACGGTTCAGAAGGAGCTGACGACCACTGTCCAGTGATTCATAGGCAAAGACTTCTGTGCCCGGTGGTAATGCACCTGTAGCCTGACCGGTATATGGATCGATGTATTGATCATTCAGGTCAGATACCAGACGGAACTCGAGGTTCGCGGTACGGCCAAGGACACGTTTCGCTTCAGCTGTATCCTGCACACCCGGAAGCTCAACCACAATACGGTTACTGCCTTGGGTTTGAACCAGTGCTTCAGCCACACCTAACTCGTTAATACGGTTACGTAAGGTGGTCAAGTTCTGGTTGACTGCATAAGATTCAATTTCTTGCTTACGCACATCGGTATAGTTCAGACGTAAGGTCGAACCGGTACTGGTTGCAACAGCCTGCTGGGTAAACTCATTGCCGTTACGGCGCAAGAAGTCCATCACTGCAGCACGATCATCATTGTTGGCAAACTGCATCACAATGGTGTTGTTGCTTAAAGTCAGGCTATTAAATTTCAGGTTGTTATCACGTAACTGACGACGGAGATCCGTCGCAGAGGTTTCCATACGCTGGGCAATGGCCTTGTCCATATCCACTTCAAGCAAGAAGTGAACACCACCACGTAAATCCAGACCAAGCTTCATTGGCTTGGCACCAATTTTTTGCAGCCATTCTGGGGTGGTTGGGGCGAGGTTAAGTGCAACCACGTACTCATCACCTAAACCACGACGTAAAGCTTCTTTGGCTTTAAGTTGCGCTTCACTTGAATCTACACGTAATAGGGCCGCATTGTTGCTAAAGCTATTGTCATGAGTGGCAATATTTTCAGTTTTTAAAATTTGCTCTGCTTTTTGTACGATGCTTGCATCAATTTGAGTACCGGCTTTGGCACCCGAAATCTGTACAGCAGGTTCATCTGGATACAAACTTGGCAGGGCATATAAAGTACTGATCACCAGAACAACCAGGATCAGTACATATTTCCATGCTGGGTAACGCATTCGTTTTCTTCTTAAAATGAAAAAGTCGTGCGAGGGCACGACTATTTTTGATTAAAGGTTATTTAAAGTGCCTTCAGGTAGAACTGAGATTACACTTGCACGTTGAACTTTGACTTCTACACCGCGGCTCAATTCAACCACTGCGAAGTCACCTTCAATCTTGGTGATCTTGCCCATTAATCCGCCTGCAAATACTACTTCACTGCCAACGCCCAGACTTTCAACCAAAGCACGGTGTTCTTTGGCACGTTTAGATTGAGGACGCCAGATCAAGAAATAGAAGATTGCAATAAAAACAGCAATCATCAAAAGGTTCGCTATCATGCTTGGTTGTTGTGCAGCTTCACCTGCAGCGTGAGCAGTCGAAATAAAAAGGCTCATTACATTTTCCTAAAATAAAAAAACTGGTGATCAACTGGATAATAAATTGACATATTCCTGCAATTTACATTGTCTTTTTCCTCAGCGCAAATGCTGATGGATTAATCTTGCGGACAAGGTGGCACTTCCAGACCACGGCGGGTATAAAAGTCATGGACAAATTCGTCAAATGTACCGTTGTCTAATGCATCACGCATGGCTTCAGTCAAACGCAGGTAATAGCGCAGATTATGAATCGTACCGAGCATCGAGCCGAGCATTTCCCCACATTTCTCAAGATGGAATAAATAGGCACGGGTAAAATTCTGGCAGGTATAACAGTCGCAATGCGGATCGAGTGGACTCTGGTCATGACGATATTTGCTGTTACGGATCCGCACCAAGCCGTCTGTCACAAAATAGTGACCGTTACGTGCATTTCGGGTTGGCATCACGCAGTCAAACATATCGACACCGCGACGCACCGCTTCCACAATGTCTTCTGGCTTACCGACACCCATTAGATAACGCGGTTTATCTGCCGGCATTTTTTCTGGAAGATAATCCAGTACCTTGATCATTTCCTCTTTTGGCTCGCCCACGGACAGACCGCCAATCGCATAACCATCAAAGTCGATTTCTAGCAGGCCTTTTAAAGATTCATCACGTAAATCTTCATACATGCCGCCCTGAATAATACCGAATAAAGCATTCCGGTTTTTCAGTACGTCATGATGCTGGGTTTTACAGCGTTTCGCCCAGCGCAAAGACAGCTGCAACGATTTTTGCGCTTCTTCATGTGTGGCCGGATAGGGTGTGCATTCATCAAAAATCATCACAATGTCAGAGTTCAGCGTGTGCTGAATATCCATTGAAATTTCAGGAGATAAAAATACTTTTGAACCGTCGATTGGTGAACGGAAGGTTACGCCTTCTTCTTTGATTTTACGCATTGCGCCCAGACTGAAAACCTGGAAGCCGCCTGAATCGGTCAGAATAGGATTGTTCCACTTCATGAATTCATGCAGGCCGCCATGTTCACGAATCACATCAAGGCCTGGACGTAAATACAAATGGAAAGTGTTGCCCAGAATGACCTGAGACTTGATCTCTTTGACATCACGCGGCAATATGCCTTTGACCGTACCATAAGTACCGACAGGCATGAACATTGGAGTTTCTACCACACCATGTTCAAGCGTCAAACGACCACGACGGGCACGACCGGATTGCGCTAACTTTTCAAACTTCATAGGAGTTCCACATCAAGGCGAAAAAACAGTTCGCTGATTGTTCAATGTAAAGGGCGCTATTTTCCTTGATTCTTATGCTAAACGCCAGCATTGTAGAGCATTCGCTCTGTAATTTTATTTATCGATTAATAAATGAAAGATCAGGTGAAATGCGTAAGTTCACAGAAAGCTGCGATAAAGAGCAAATAATCTCTTCCCGGATCAAGGTGCTGCTCATTCAGTGAAAGTTCGGACGGTAATCAAAATTCTGGGTCACACTTTGATCGCGGAAAGGGCGTACCACTTTTTTTCTGAGCAGCATATTGTTAATGATGTTGTGCGGAAAAATCTGGATCTGGTTATTAAACAGCTCGACATTACGGTTATAAATGGTAATCGCAGCACCGACATTTTCATTCTGTTCTTCAATTTCAGCCATCATTTTCAGATAAATATCATTGGCTTTCAGCTCCGGATAATTTTCAATCACCACATTCAGGCTATGCATCAGCTGTTTATTCAGGCTTTCAATGCGCTGTAACTGTCCAATGTCAGCATCCTTGATATTCAGGTTCATGATGTTTTGACGCAGCTCGGTCACTTTTTCTAGCGTGCCTTTTTCGAAACTCGAGTATTGTTCAACCAGTGGTTGCAGCCCGTCCAGAATTTTCAGTTTTTGCCGTTCATAACTGGCAACATCTGACCAGGCCCGAATCGTGGCGTTATGATGACGGACAATACTGTTGCGGATCATGATAATGGCAACAATCACCAGAATCGGGATAATGACAAAAACAATAAATCCCATAAAAGCAGTCCCCAGAAAAATAATTATTTTAAAAACTGAACCAAGTCAGTTTGTAGTTTTTCCAATTCTACTAATTTAAACGTTCTCAGGTGTCCACGCAATGCAGAAATATCTTGGATATTTTGCTTGCGTTCAGGCGCATTAAAAATGTCATGTGGCCCTAAATAGCACAGCACACGTTGTTGGGGATGAAAAATAAGATCGCCTTCACGGTATTGGAAAAATTGACTTAATCGGAGCACAAAACCTGGACTAAGCTGTTTTGCCATTTGCATGGGATCTGTGCCATAAAATTTTAAACGCTGATTGGTGCGTATATCACTGCTATGCCAAGGATGGCGATAAGGTGAGGGGAAGGGACGTCTTGATGTGCTAATGGCAAGCCCTTGCACAGAGACATCAAAGACAAATGCACCCCACAAATTTTTATGTTGTTCAATGAGTTTGACGGTATTGCCATTTTTATCAATGGTTTTAATTTCATCTACATAGTGGTATTCAAACAACAAGACTTGGTGTTCTTGTTCATTTTCATCTAACCATGTGGTACTGGCATAACGTGAGATGTCATTGCGTAATGAGCCACGTTCAAAAACAGGAAAAAGGCGTTTTAAATTGCCAATAAATTGCCGAGGATTAAGTGGCATTGAAATATGTTGTGGCTGTTGTTGAAAGTGGAGGTGATATTTATGTGTCAGCACACGTTCTTCTAAATAATCAATTACATCATTGATGTAGCACTCTTGCTCATAAATCAGATAGGCCCAAAACAACATGCCAAAACCCAAGGCAAAATTGCATTGCAGCCAGAAATTGTGCGGTGCAATGATAAGGCTGAATACTTGCATCAAACCAAAGAGTGCCAAGAACCACGGTAGGGTGTTTTCAAATTTTAGAGAAATTGAGCCTTGCCATGGATGCAAGCCATTAAGAATGTCCTGATGGCTTTTGGCATCACTCGATAAGTGCCACAGCCGATCGATATTTTTAAACACCACTGCATTTTTCTTGCGGCGAATATGAATGGACTGCTGTACAGACTCGATCGGCATGGGCAATAGCTCTCAGTTATTTCACCTGATCAATCAGCATGGCATCGCCATAACTGAAGAAGCGATACTTGCTGTCTACCGCATGCTTGTAAGCATCCAGAATATTGTCACGGTTAGATAAGGCAGATACCAGCATTAACAGGGTTGATTCTGGAAGATGGAAGTTGGTAATCAAACGATCGACGACTTTGAACTGATAACCCGGATAGATGAAAATCTGGGTATCACCGGTCCAGCCTTTGAGTTCACCGCCATTGGCCTGAGCTGCACTTTCAGTTGCGCGTGTGGCTGTGGTACCTACAGCAATCACTTTATTGCCACGTTCTTTGGTGGCTTTAATCAGCTCCATAGATGCATCAGACACTTGGCACCATTCGCTGTGCATGATGTGATTTTCAATATCGCTGGTGCGCACCGGTAAAAATGTACCTGCGCCAACATGCAAGGTTACGAAAGTTTTTTGAATGCCTTTTTCTCCCAGCTTTTTCAATAAATCTTCGTCAAAGTGCAATGATGCGGTCGGGGCGGCAACGCTGGCAATTTTAGTCGGGTCGTTAAAGACAGTTTGATAGCGTTCTGTATCAATTGCCTCTGCTTCACGGTTAAAGTAAGGTGGAATAGGCAGGGCGCCGTATTGATCCAGCACATCTAGAATCGGTTGAGAAAATTCAACAATAAACAGGTTTTCATGACGGCCTTGTACGGTTACTGTCACTGCATCGGGTCCGATAAATAGTTCTGCACCTGCTTTAGGTGAGTTGCTAGCTTTGATATGACAGTGTGCAATGAACTGATCCATCATACGTTCAACAAGAACTTCGACTGCACCCCCTGAGGCACGTTTACCTTTGAGGCGGGCTTTCATCACTTTAGTATCGTTCAGGACCAATAAGTCGCCTTCATTCAGTAAATCGAGAATGTCAGTAAACTGATGGTCATGATATTGACCTTGGGCATCGAGGTGAAGCAGACGGGAGGCACTACGGGTTTCCAGTGGATAACGAGCAATCAGCTCATCGGGGAGATCAAAATTAAAATCAGAAAGTTGCATGATGATTTACGCTAAAAAAACTGCGGCTAGTATAAACTTTTTTCTTTTTTATGGCGGGAATTGCTCGATTTTAAAACGAAAAAATGCCATTTGTTTTAAAATTAAACAAATGTAAATATTCTGCGTTGACAGTGCTGAGAAATCGCGTATTATACCTTTCATCCACTCCCGAGGTGGTGAAATTGGTAGACGCGGCGGACTCAAAATCCGCTGTCAGAGATGACGTGTCGGTTCGAGTCCGACCCTCGGGACCAAAATTCTAAAAAACCCCAAGCATATTCAGTCTTGGGGTTTTTTATTGCCTGAAATTTATAAAAATTAAAATGATGCATCATTTCAACTGTACCTTTTAAATTGTTTGTGTTTTGGAATATCCGATTACTTTGGCAAATAAGTACCTGCATAAATCCCTAGGTGAAAAACTCAAGATATAAAAAAACCGGCCCCAAGGACCGGTTTTTTAAATCATCTTTAAGCTTTCATGCGATTACGCAGCAAAAGACTCAAGGATTGAGTTTAATGTAGCGCTTGGACGCATTACTGCACCCACTTTCGCTGGATCTACTGCGTAGTAACCACCGATGTCTACAGATTTACCTTGAACTTCGTTCAGCTCAGCAATAATCTTCGCTTCGTTGTCAGCAAGTGCTTGAGCAATCGGCGCAAATTTCGCTTTAAGTTCAGCATCTTCGTCTTGAGCAGCCAGTGCTTCAGCCCAGAATTTAGCAAGGTAGAAATGGCTGCCACGGTTGTCTAGTTCACCAGTACGGCGTGAAGGAGACTTGTCGTTGTCAAGAAGTTGACCTGTTGCCTGGTCAAGTGTCTTCGCAAGAAGTTTCGCACGTGCGTTGTCTTCTTTGATGCCAAGCTCTTCAAGAGATACAGCAAGAGCCAAGAATTCACCTAAAGAATCCCAGCGTAAGTGGTTTTCTTCTACAAGCTGTTGTACGTGTTTAGGCGCAGAACCGCCTGCACCTGTTTCGTACATGCCGCCACCAGCCATCAAAGGCACGATAGAAAGCATTTTCGCAGAAGTACCAAGTTCCATGATTGGGAACAAGTCAGTCAGGTAGTCACGTAGAATGTTACCAGTTACTGAAATAGTATCCAGGCCACGCGCAACACGCTCAAGTGTATAACGCATCGCACGTACTTGAGACATGATCTGGATGTCCAGACCGTCTGTATCGTGATCTTTCAAGTAAGTTTGAACTTTCTTGATCAATTCGTTTTCGTGTGGACGGTACGGGTCTAACCAGAAGATTGCTGGCATGCCAGAGTTACGTGCACGCGTTACAGCAAGTTTTACCCAGTCGCGGATTGGTGCGTCTTTCACCTGACACATACGCCAGATGTCGCCTTGCTCCACGTTTTGAGACATCAACACTTCGCCAGTTTCAAGGTCAGTGATGTTTGCAACACCCGCTGCTGGAATTTCGAAAGTTTTGTCGTGTGAACCGTATTCTTCAGCTTTTTGAGCCATCAAACCAACGTTAGGCACAGTACCCATTGTACGTGGGTCGAAATTGCCGTTCCACTTACAGAAGTTGATCATTTCCTGGTAAATACGCGCGAATGTAGATTCAGGCATTACCGCTTTACAGTCATAAGGCTTGCCATCGGCACCCCACATTTTACCGCCAGTACGGATCATTGCAGGCATAGATGCATCTACAATAACGTCGTTTGGAGAATGGAAGTTGGTGATGCCTTTTGCTGAGTCAACCATCGCAAGAGCAGGACGGTGTTCTTGACACGCATGTAAATCTTCGATGATTTCTTCACGTAAAGAAGTCGGAAGCGTTTCGATTTTTTCGTAAAGACCCGCCATACCGTTGTTCACGTTAATGCCGAGTTCGTCGAATAATTTCGCATGCTTTTCAAAAGCGTCTTTGTAGTAAATCTTCACACAGTGACCGAATACGATCGGGTGTGAAACTTTCATCATGGTCGCTTTCACGTGTAAAGAGAACAAGATGCCAGCTTCTTTACAATCTTCTAATTCTTTTTCATAGAAGTCGCAAAGTGCTTTTTTGCTCATGAACATTGAGTCGATGATTTCGCCGTCTAGAAGCGCAACTTTTGGCTTAAGAACGATGGTTTCACCAGAGGTAGTGATCAATTCCATTTTCACATTGCGTGCACGGTCTAAAGTCATTGACTTTTCACCATGGTAGAAGTCGCCTTCTTGCATGTGAGAAACGTGAGTTTGTGACCAAGGCTTCCATTCACCCATAGAATGTGGGTGTTTTTTCGCGTAGTTTTTAACTGCAGCTGGTGCACGACGGTCAGAGTTACCTTCACGTAGAACAGGGTTAACTGCTGAACCTAAACATTTGCTGTAACGTACTTTAAGTGCCTGTTCTTCTTCAGTTGCTGGATTCTCAGGATAGTCAGGAATCGCATAGCCTTTCGATTGAAGTTCTTTAATACAAGCAGTCAACTGCGCAACTGACGCACTGATATTCGGGAGTTTGATAATGTTCGTGTCTGGATCTTGTGTAAGACGACCTAGTTCTGCGAGGTTGTCAGTTACCTTTTGCTCATCGCTGAGATAGTCAGAGAATTCTGCGAGCACACGTGCAGCTACAGAGATGTCAGTTTTAACAATCTCTACACCAGCAGGCTTAGTAAAGGTCTCAATGATCGGCAGCAGTGAGTAAGTCGCCAGTAGTGGCGCCTCATCAGTCAGTGTGTAAATGATTTGTGACTTTCCACCAGCCATATATAGCCCCTTGCGTTGGATTGAGTTTCTGAGGCCCGAACTTTTGGCTCAGCCTCGTTGAACCGATTTGCTTAAATAAAAACATTGAGAGTATCGTCCTTCAGCGCTTTTCAGTCAACGAAATATGCTTTCATATTGAAATTCGGGCGAAAATTCGTACAGATTTGTGCAGTTTAGCCGTGTTTGTGTTTTGTACAAAAAATAATCCTTCTGCGGCTGCAAATCCCGATGTAAATGCTTGGAAATGAGCCACTAGCGAAATGTATCCCCTGAAAAAGACTTTTCTAGCCTGAGAGTGAATTGAGAAGCAATAAAACTGATCTTATATAGATAACGATTCCGCAAACTGTTTTGCATAAATTCATACCTCAGCCTGTCAATCTAACTCTGGAAGATGACGCCATAATTACAAAATGGCTTTGCGCTATACTGGTCGACATACATCCATTCATTTTGAAAGATCGACGCGAATAAGGAAATACTATGCCCAGCCTGTTTATTGTGATGCTTGGTGGCCGTCATGCCCGTGCCAATACAGAAGTTCATGATGTGGTTCTGGCTGTAGGAGAGAGTCTGGAAGATACCTATCCGCAATTGAAAAATGCTTGGTTTGCGGAGCAGAAAGGTCTGCATATTGATGCTTGGGCAAAAATTAACGGGCTGGAGTTCGAGGGTAAATCCTATGCGTTGCAATTCACTGATGCTGCTCCGAATCCGGCCGATGAAAAACTTTGGCTGATTAATCTGGGTGGTTATGATCCACACGAGTTTGGCGAGCTGCATCGTTATGTGCTGATAGTTGCACAGAATGCCATGGTCGCTAAACAGCGCGGTAAAGCCTACTTCGCCCGGCACTGGCAAAAACAGCATACCGACCGTGTACTGGATGTAGATGGCTGTCTTGCAATTGATCAGGTCTATGGCCGCTATGTCCAACTGGTAGAAGGCAGCTTTAGTGACAATCACTGGGAAAATACCTATCTCACCATTTAAAGTTGTCTATAAAAGAGGAAGTTTCTTCCGGCTGAAGGATTCGATAAGCGGTTTAAAAAATAACTTTATCAAAATTTAATAATTGGCATAATACTGTCAAGGAAAAAACAGTTTTGACTGAGATGGAATGTCTTAAATGGATTTAATTCAGGCAAATGGACAACCGCGTTATGGACGTTTCAAGGAGCTTCCAAAAAGTATTGACTATCAGGCATATCAATACAAAAATCCTTATGGTCATGTGCTGTCAGGCTGGCGTAAGCATTTAAAATATAAGAAATTCAAATTCTGTAGTATTCAGCACGAACATTATACCATTGGACTGGCGATCGCCGATATTGCATGGGCAGGGCATGGCTTTGTTTATGTCTATAACCATATGACCAATGAAGTGCTGGAATGGAATGCGATTAATTTCCTGTCCCGTAACACTGTGCTGGATGAACAGCCGCTGTTTAATCATAGTTATTTTCACAAGTCACCTTTTCAGATCGATATTCAGCATGCCAACGGCGTGCGTTATATCAATGTCAGCAAATATGGTGAAATTAAACTCAGTGCCCGAATTTTCTGTGCTGGAACCGATCCACTGAGTATGTGCAGTCCGACTGGCATCAATGGCTGGACCTATACCCAGAAACTGACCACTTTGGGCTGTGAAGGCTTTTTCATTAACAAGCAGGGACAAACCATCCAGTTTAATGAACGCAGCTTTGCCTCATTAGATGATACGTGTGGCTTTTTACGCCCGGAAACCGCCTGGTTCTGGCTGTCCTGTAATTTCTGGGATGTGAACCATAACCGGATTGGGCTTAATCTGGCTTCGGGCGTGAATGAAAGTTTTGGCAACGAGAACTGTCTGTGGGTCAATGGAAAAATTTATCCACTGGCCGATGTGCTGTTCCAGCAGGAATCGGAAAACCAATGGACGATTCAGTCGCTGGATGAAAGATTGAATCTGATGGTCAGCACAGGCTGGCGCCGTTATGAAAATCTAAACCTGCGTCTGGTCGGGAGCCAGTTTAGTCAGTGGCAAGCCAAGGTTTCCGGAACGATTCAGCAAGATGATCAGGAAATTATTTTACTAAATGAATATGCCTTGCTTGAACAGCATTATGCCAAGTGGTAAATGTACAGGCATAAGACATAAAAAAAGCCTTCAATTTTGAAGGCTTTTTGATTTGAACTTAATCTTTGGCAGCCTGCCAGAAGGCTTCACCGGCCTGAATAGGATCATTGGTTTCGGCTAGAGTTTTTACCCAGACATCATATTGGGCAATTACCGGATGCTGGGAAGGGTGGAAATCTTTTTTAAACCAGTCCCGATATTGTGTACCCATACGGGTCAATTTCCCGTTACGGCCAAAAAACCAGGGCAGTCCTTTTAAGTTCATTTGTAAACGTTGTAATGGCGTGAATCCATCATGTTTAAGCATGATATTGGCGCGGTATATGGTAAAGCTGAACATGAGCAGGGTAGTAATCACCAAGCTATATTTTCGCAGAAGCTCTGGAGTTTTTGCTACATCTTTCATCACATCAAAAGCCACATCACGATGTTCCATTTCTTCAATGGCATGCCATGCAAACATGGCACGAACAAAAGGATGGGCATCTCTTAACGTATCTTTCTGTCCAAAAAAAGTCTCGGCCATTAGCGCAGTCAGATGCTCTGCGGCAGCAGTTACCGCGATATTGTATTCAGGTGAGCGGTTTTTCAAGTCGTAATTCATCATGTAATTCAGGCGCTGAATGAACTGATCTACGGGCATGCCTTGCTCGCGCATCAGCTGATTCATTTTTTCATGGGTCATGCCATGCTGCGCTTCCTGACGAATAAAATCTGCAACACGCTGCTGCAGTTCCGGGTCTGTGATCTGATCGCGGAACAGGCGTACACTCTGAATAAAATAGCGCTCACCATCAGGAAAGGTCAGGCTCAGGGCATCGAACATGCGGGTCAGAAAGGGATCGCCGCCCAACCAGTAGCGTGGAATTTCATCCAGTTTAAAATCAAGCTGGGTCCGTACTACGGGCTTTATCAAAGATTTTAATACTGCATTCATCTTGTACGTTCTTTTTTATGATGATGCGAACAGTATGTCGGGGAATCCTGTAATTGTTTTGACATAGCTTGCCAATTTTTATACATTTTATGCCAAATGAAAATAAAACTGCTCAGACTAAAGCAGGCAGCGAGAAGTGCGCATGCAAGAAATTAAAATATCCAATGGTTATATTCAACTCTGGGCGACCTATCTGCGCGGTCTGCAAATTGAGCCTTTGGAAGCTGACTTTCTGCAAGAACTACATGAAGTGCTTGTCCCCCTGATTGATCAGCCTTTTGCCACACAAGTGCCTCTAGAATTATTGAATCAGCTTCTTTTAACAACCCGGCAGTATTTAAACTGTCCGCAGCTGATTTTCGAGATTGTACAAGTCATTCGCCCAGAACATTTTGGTGTGCTCGGTTATATGGCTTCGCGGAGCAGCAGCGTTGCGGAAATGATTTGCCATATCATGCGTTTTCAACGACTGGTGGTTGATGGCGGTGAGTTTGTACCTTTGCAGTTGAAGCAGCATGAATGCAGTATTGAATTATACTGGGCCTATCTGGACGAAAAATATAATCTGCTAAATGAACTGACCATGGCCGCGATGGTGCAGTTGGGACGTGTCATTTTACAGGATCATCAACTGTTAGTCCGTTGTGTACGCTTTGTCCATGCGCCCGATAGGGGACAAATGCATTATCAAAAGTTTTTCGCCAGCGAGGTGAAATTTTCCCAAGCCTACTACGGCATAGAACTGGATTTACAAGGACTGGCACATCGGTCTGAGCAGGCAGATCCTATGCTGTTACAGTTGCTGGTGCATCAGGCAGAACAGGCCATTGCAGCCAAGCCACTAGTTGAGAATCATCTGGAACAGGCCCAGCAAATGATTGCCGAACAGCTCCGTACCCGGCATCAGGCCATTAAAGTTGAACAGCTTGCCCGGCAGTTGCTGATGTCGACACGGAGTTTGCAACGCTTATTCAGCACACATGGCACCTCATTTAAAAAACTGCTGGAACAGCAGCGGATTAAACGTTGCGAGCTGCTGTTGCAACAGGGAATGGGGTTGAGCGAGATCGCTGAGCAGCTGGATTATTCTGACCAGTCGGCATTGGCACGGGCCTACAAGGCAGCCACCGGACAGACATTGTTAGAGCGCAAAAGGCAGTTACACCAACAGCGCAGCTAAAAAAAGCGACCCAAACAGGTCGCTTTTTTATTTGAAGAAAATGGTGAGGTTAAGCGCTGGCTTTGATCTTGGGGAATCTAAATGCAATCGCCGCAATCGCAAAAATGGCCAGAATCCAGCAATAGTACACACCACCAATCAGTTCAACCGGTGAGATTTTTGCAATAGAACAGGCCAGTAGTAACTGTGCGCCATAGGGAATCAACCCTTGCACCACACAGGAGAAAATATCCATCAGTGCCGCAGAACGCTTGGGATCTACACCGTATTCTTTGGCAACTTCACGTGCCATATCTCCAGACAGAATAATCGCCACGGTATTATTGGCCACAAAAATATTCGAAAATACTACCAAGAAGCTGATCCCGATTTCGCCAGCACGTTGCTGACCGACTTTAAACAGACGGGTCAGGCTATAAATACGCTCGATCAGCCAGCGTAAACCGCCTTCACGTTGCATGATCGCCGACAGGCCACCCAGGAACATGGACAATAATGCCACTTCAAACATGCCGACAAAGCCATCATAAATTGAAGTATTCAGTTTGAGCAGATCAAATTCAGCTGTGGCAAACAGGCCAAACAAGCCGGAAAGTAGTACCCCAATGGTCAGCACAGCCAGAACGTGTAAACGGCTAAAGGCTAAAATAAATACGGCGATATAAGGTAAGACCAGAAGCCAGTTGAAGTCCTTGTATTCCACTGCATTGCTACTACCGCTACTCAACACGTAAATCAAAATAGTCACGATTGAGGCAGGAACCGCAATCCAGACATTGACTCTGAATTTGTCACGCAGTTGTACGCCCTGACTGGTCGTTGCAGCAATGGTGGTATCCGAGATCATTGAAAGATTGTCACCGAACATGGCACCACCAACGACCGCACCAACCGCATAAACTACATTGATCTCGGTGACCTCGGCAAATCCAAAAGCGATCGGCGCACAGGCTGCAATGGTGCCCATGGAGGTACCCATAGCCGTGGCAATAAAGGCCGAGATCACAAACAGCATCGGCAGAATAAATGTGGGTGGAATCACCGACAAGCCCATCTGCACAGTGGCATCCACACTGCCAATGGCACTACTGACGCTGGCAAAGGCACCGGCCAGCATAAACACCATAAACATCAGGATTAAGTTCGGATGACTGGCACCTCTGATGAATTCCTCAATGCCTTGGTTAAGTTTACCGCGATACACTAATGCAGCCAAGATAATCGCAGGCAGGGCAGCCACAGGCGCTTTCACCTGATAGAACGCGAACTCGGTTCCGATCAGGGAATGATAGATTCCGCTACCCAAAAATATGGTTAAAAATACAATAAGCGGCAGCAGTGCAATGGCGCGTGCCTGCACTGTCGCCTCAGAATCAGTCTGCATAGGAGATAAAAAAGTAAGAGAATAGGACTAGTATAAAGCAGGTTTTGCAATTTCAGAAAACTTTATATGAATGCGCTAACATCTGCATTTTTATTAATTTTTATATGATAAAAATAAGTTTATCTAAATATTCAAGATTTTAGGTAATAGCAAAATTAGGCATCTTTGATCATTGTGAAAAAAATCAAAATAATCGTAAATAGACCCTTCCGAATTGTTTTGAAATCTTCGCACAGGAAATGAAGTACTCGAGGTCGGTATCGCAGACTGTTCATTGGACAAAAAATAGCGTTACAATGCGATGTCTTGTATTTCTACATAGTCAATGCCTCAAGTTTGAAACACGTTAAGGAAAATATCACCCTATGTCACGTTTAGCCGCCCGATTTGCACAACTTAAATCTCAACAGCGTAAAGCTTTAGTTTCTTATGTAATGGCTGGTGATCCGCATCCAGAAATTACGGTGCCTTTGTTGCATGAGATGGTGGATGCGGGTGTCGACGTGATTGAGCTGGGACTTCCTTTCTCAGACCCGATGGCAGATGGACCGGTGATTGCGCTAGCTGCTGAACGTGCTCTGGCTGGTGGGACCAATACACTGGATGCACTGCATATGGTGAAAGAATTTCGCTTGAAAGACCGCGAAACACCAGTGGTGCTGATGGGTTATCTGAATCCGGTTGAAGTAATTGGCTATGAAAAGTTTGTGGCTTATGCCTATGAATGTGGAGTAGACGGCGTACTGCTGGTGGACTTACCGCCAGAAGAAGCAAAAAGTCTGGGTGAAGTACTGGAAAAATATGACATGGATCAGATTTTCCTGCTGGCACCAACTTCAACCGATGCACGTATTCAACATGTAGCAAAACAGGCCAGCGGCTTTATTTACTATGTGTCACTGAAAGGCGTGACTGGTGCAGCAACTTTAGATGTTTCTGAAGCTGCTGCACGCATTCAAAAGATTAAAGCTGTGACTGATGTTCCTGTAGGCGTAGGTTTCGGTATCAGTGATGCTGCATCTGCGAAAGCGATGGGTGTTGCTGCCGATGCAGTTATTGTGGGTAGTGCGTTTGTAAAGCAGTTTGCAACGCTCGCACCAGAACAAGCCGTTATTGCGACGGTGAATAAAGTCAAGGAGCTTCGAGCAGCGCTCGATGAGTTAGTATGAGTCAACAACTGAAATCAGGCAAAATTCTGAGCCCATCGACCCCATGGACGGAGCGCACTGTTCCGGGCATTCAGGTACCCGATGAGCAAACGGCATATAAAGCGACATTTACCGAGCCTACGATTGAGTGCCCTGAATGTCATGCATTGGTGACCCGTACTGCCATGTCATTCAATGCCTATGTATGCCCGCAATGTGATGAACATTTGCGTATGAAAGCCCGTGAACGTCTGAACTGGTTCTTTGACCAGGTGCAAACAGAATTGGGTCAGGAATTTGTAGCCAAAGATCCACTGAAATTTGTCGATAGCAAAGCCTATCCAGACCGTATGGCAGAAGCGCAAAAGAAAACCGGTGAAACTGAAGCGCTGGTCGTGATTCAAGGTTTGCTGAAAGGCGTACCGATGATTGCCTGTGCATTTGAATTCGACTTTATGGGTGGTTCGATGGGTACAGTAGTGGGTGACCGCTTTGTTCAGGCAGCAGAACGTGCGATTGAAACCCGTCAGCCCCTGATCTGTTTTGCTGCTTCTGGTGGTGCACGTATGCAGGAAGGCATGTTGTCCCTGATGCAAATGGCGCGTACTTCGGCTGCGATCCAGCGTTTAAAAGAAGCGGGTCTGCCTTATGTGGTCGTACTGACTCATCCGGTATACGGTGGTGTAACTGCCTCATTGGCAATGCTGGGTGATGTACATCTTGCCGAACCGAAAGCGATGATTGGCTTTGCCGGTAAACGTGTGATTGAACAGACCGTACGTGAAAAACTGGAAGAACCGTTCCAGCGCGCGGAATACTTGCTTGATCATGGGGTAATCGATCAGATTGTTCACCGTCACGCATTACGTGATACAGTTTATCGTATCGTTACGAAGTTGATGAATTTGCATTGAACACAGCACCCTTAGCAACAGATTCTTTAAATACATGGCTCGATTATTGGAGCCATGTTCACGTTACGGGTATTGATTTAGGTCTGGAACGTGTCATTCCGGTGGCTGAAAAGCTGGGCGTGACATCTCCAGAGGCCAAAGTGCTGACGGTGGCAGGAACCAATGGTAAGGGTTCAACCACTACCACACTGGCCGCGATTCTGAATGCGCAAGGCTTCAAGGTCGGGCTGTATCAATCTCCACATGTGTATCGCTTTAATGAACGCGTGAAATTACGCGGCATTGAGGTGGAAGATCAGTTGCTGATTGATGCTTTTGTTCAGGTCGATCAGGCTCGTCGCGAATGCGGTTTGAGCCTGTCTTTCTTTGAAGCCACCACACTGGCCGCCTTTGTGATTTTTAAAGATCAGTGCTGTGATGTCTGGGTACTGGAAGTCGGCCTGGGCGGTCGTCTGGATGTGGTCAATGTGGTCAATCCCGATGTTGCGGTAATTACCAATATTGGTCTGGATCATACCGACTGGCTTGGTGACACCATCGAGAAAATTGCTTTTGAAAAGGCCGGAATTATCCGCCCGGATATTCCCGTGGTATTTGGTGGACAGCAACAGATCCCGCAAGCCATTCTGGATACATCCCAAGAATGCAATGCGCCCTTGTATGCAATCAACCGGGATTATTTTTATGAAGCGTTTGAAGATGGCCAAAGCTGGGCTTTTGCTTCTTCGGGTACAACCTTAAAATTCCCAACAGGATCGCTGGCGCTGGATAATATTTCTACCGCCGTGGCCGCCATTCTGCTGAGCGGATTAAATGTCAGCCAGCAGGCAATTGCGCAAGGCATTCAAACGGCAAAATTGCCGGGACGGTTTGAAATCCGTCAAATCCAGAATAAAACCGTGATTTTTGATGCCGGACATAACCCGCATGGGGTCGAATTTCTGCTGAAACAGTTGCGAAGTTATTTAAATTATAATCAAAAATATAATGAAGTTATTTGCGTATTTTCAATGCTGGCAGATAAAGATATAAATTCTGTCGCCAAGTTATTGAAAGACACAGTTCAATTGTGGAAAATTGCACCATTATCCGTTCCGCGTGCGGCAGAGGTCACAGTTTTGGCTGATGCTTTAAGCGGTGAGGCGATAGAACAATTTGACAATGTAAAATTAGCTTTTAAATCAGCACTGGATCAAACCGATAATAATCAGCTGATTTTGGTATGTGGATCATTTCATACCTTAGAAGCGGTATGGGAGTATTTGGAAGAATGTCAATGAATAACAAACAGCGCTGGATGGGCGGTGTTGTTTTACTCGGTGGTGGTGTTTTATTGGCAGCATTACTCCTGAAAGGCCAAGATGAAATCAATCATGACCGTCAGCAAAATCCGGCCCAGGCTGCGGAAGTCGAAAATAAAGAATCAGGCAATCATTCACTCGGTTCTTTGACGGTCGATGTGGAAACAGAAAAACGCTTACTTGAACAGCAACGCCGTGATCGCGAAAAAGCAGTTGCAGAACAGGAGGCGCGTGCGGCCGAATTTTTAGCGATGCAACAGCAGGCTGAGGCAGATGCTGCGCGTAAAGCTGCAGAAGAATATGCTGCACTGAATGCACACCGTATGGGACAGCAAAGTTCCGATAATATTCCGCCAGAACTGGTCGAAGACGAACAGGCCAAGCAGAAACGTCTGGCTGAAGAAAAAGCACTGCAAGAAAAAAAGTTAGCCCAGCAGCAGCTGGACCAACAAAAAGCCAATAGTTCTACTGATGCAGCCAAGAAAGAAGCAGAGCGTAAAGCGGCTGAAAGTAAAGCTGTAGAAGAAAAACGCAAATTAGAGCAGCAGCAAAAAGCTGAAGCAGAACGTAAGGCGGCTGAAGCAAAACGTAAAGCCGAGGGAGAGCGTAAAGCGACTGAAAAGAAAGAAGCTGAACGTAAAGCTGCCGAGGAAAAACGTAAAGCCGACGAAAAGCGTAAAGCTGAAGAAGCCAAGAAGAAAGCAGAAGCTGAACAGGCACGTAAACTTCTGGAAGGAGAAGAGGACAAGCAATGGATGGTCCAGGTGGCACTGGCTGCGAATGAAGCCAATGCAGATGCGGTGGCAGCCAAGCTGCGTGCCAAAGGTTACAAGGTCACCAAAAGTCCTACTTCTAAAGGCATACGTATCATGGTTGGACCCTCTAAAGACCGTGATACTGCAGACGCACTCCGCAAGAAAATCACGTCTGATGCCAGCCTGAATATGAAATCAGCTTGGGTCAATGACTGGGTGCCACTAGATAAGCGTTAATTATTTTGGCTAGTCGAAATTTCTGTAGATGGATTTGCGAGCTGTTCGCGAATCCATTTTACATTTTCAGGCGTGAATAACTTTTCGATATTACGCCAAATGGCATGAAAGCCATAACCGCCATGTTTCATTTCCTGTAGCGCCTGCTCAGCCGGCCAATGTTCAAAAATAATCCGGTACATGGCGACACTGGCACCGGTACGGTCTGAACCGTGATAACAATGCAGTAAAACTTTTTGGTTGTTTTGTTGTGCTTGCTGGATCAGTAACATAACTTTCAATAAATCTTCCCGATCAAGTGCCCAAGTATGGATGGGTACATGATGCAGCTGAAATTTTTCATTGCTTAAAATGATGCTGTCTTGATCTCGCGAACGTAAATTAATAACCACATCGATGTGATGCTGTTTTAATAAAGAAATAAGTTCGGATGAAGGCTGTTCACTACGATAGACAAAATTACTGATTTGATGAAAATTATATTCCTGATGAATTGTCTTTCCCCAATGCTGAGGACGTTCATGCGCAGGCAGGGCGGGCGTGGTCACACAACCTGTGGTCAGGAGGTAGCCACTCATCATGATTGGAAATATACAGATTTTCATACAAACCCTGATTGTTGTTTTTGTCCCTTAAAGTTTAAAGTGAATACGAGATTTTGAATATAAAAAAGCCTATCCGAAGACAGGCTTTATAGTGATAGTTCTCTTGTTTTTTATGATAGCGCTTTTAATTTTGCTCAGGCTGCGGCGTAAGCCTTAAATAAGGCGTTACCGCGGTATAACCTTTAGGGAAGCGTTGCTTGATCTCGTCCTCATCTTTTAATGAAGGAACGATCACGACATCCTCACCCTGCTGCCAGTTTGCTGGCGTGGCTACTTTATGTTTATCAGTGAGTTGCAGGGAGTCTATGACACGCAAGATTTCATGGAAATTACGTCCTGTCGATGCAGGATAAGTAATAATCAAACGGACTTTTTTGTTGGGGTCGATGACTACTAAAGAACGAACCGTTAGAGTTTCGCTGGCATTCGGATGGATAAAGTCATACAGCTCGGAGACTTTACGATCCTGATCGGCAATAATCGGGAAATTGACCGTGGTATTCTGGGTTTCATTGATGTCTTTAATCCAGCCATGGTGTGATTCAACATCATCGACCGACAGGGCAATCGCTTTCACGCCCCGTTTTGCGAACTCGTCTTTCAGTTTTGCGGTATAGCCAAGTTCAGTGGTACATACTGGTGTATAGTCGGCAGGGTGTGAAAATAAAATACCCCAGCTATCGCCCAGAAAATCATAAAAATTAATCAGGCCTTCACTGGATTGCTGTTCAAAATTCGGTGCGGTATCGCCTAGACGTAAACTCATCTTTTTGCCTCAATTGGTTTTTTAATGGAGAGATAAGATTTAATATGAACCAAGATTTATATAATTAAAAATAGTGTTTTTAGCTTTCTTTATGAATAAACTGCATAAGCAAGATATCCATCTATCCAGAAGTGCAAAAATCAGTCAATTAATTGACTATGTTGCACAGGGAAAATTTGCTACATTACTTTGCCTTAGATCTTAGGGCTAGAACTAAGGATCAGATTTTTTTAGCGGTTTTACAGCAAAACCCTTGTAGTTCAAATTTCTAGCACCATAATAACGACTAAGAACATATTCATTTGACAAGCAAGATTTAGAGAGTCTATTCATGTTGGCAAGTCTGATCGGAGGAATCTTCGGTACCAAAAATGAGCGCGAACTCAAACGCATGCGTAAAATCGTAGACAAGATTAATGCGCTCGAGCCGACGATATCATCCCTGAGCGATGCAGACTTATCTGCAAAAACTGAAGAATTCAAACAACGATATAATAAGGGTGAAACCCTTGATAAATTACTTCCTGAAGCATTTGCAGTCTGTCGTGAAGCCGCTAAGCGAGTGATGGGTATGCGTCATTATGACGTGCAGCTGATCGGCGGTATTACCTTGCATGAAGGCAAAATCGCAGAGATGCGTACCGGTGAGGGTAAAACCCTGATGGGTACTTTGGCCTGCTATCTGAATGCCATCAGTGGTCAA
This sequence comes from Acinetobacter sp. SFD, assembly GCF_001647575.1. Classification (NCBI taxonomy): domain Bacteria; kingdom Pseudomonadati; phylum Pseudomonadota; class Gammaproteobacteria; order Moraxellales; family Moraxellaceae; genus Acinetobacter; species Acinetobacter sp. SFD. The sequence goes on along the minus strand of NZ_LSZJ01000002.1, from coordinate 6,625 downwards.
GGTGTGCATGTCATTACCGTGAACGATTATCTGGCACAGCGTGATGCCGAGTTAAACCGTCCATTATTTGAATTTTTGGGTTTAAGCATCGGTATCATTTATTCCATGCAAAATCCGATGGAAAAAGCTGAAGCTTATCGTGCTGATATTACTTACGGTACCAATAACGAATTCGGTTTTGACTACCTGCGTGACAATATGGTCTTCTCGCTGGCCGAGAAAAAGCAGCGTGGTCTGATCTATGCCATTATCGATGAGGTCGATTCGATCCTGATTGATGAAGCACGTACCCCGCTGATTATTTCTGGTCAAAGTGAAGACTCTTCGCAGCTTTATGCAGCCATTAATAATATTCCACCAAAGTTAAAACCACAGAAAGAAGAAAAAGTGCCGGACGGTGGCCACTTCTGGATTGATGAAAAACAGCGTTCAGTTGAAATTACTGAAGTAGGCTTTGAAACCATTGAAAGTGAACTGATTGAAATGGGCCTGCTGGCTGAAGGTGAGAGCCTGTATTCAGCGGCGAACCTGAACCTGTTGCATCATGTCACTGCAGCGATTCGCGCCCATTATCTTTATCAATGCAATGTGCAATACATCATTAACGATGGTGAAGTGATTATTGTCGATGAAAATACCGGTCGTACCATGCCGGGACGTCGTTGGTCTGAAGGTTTGCATCAAGCTGTAGAAGCCAAAGAAGGTCTGGAAATCCAGCCGGAAAACCAGACGCTGGCAACCACAACCTTCCAGAACTATTTCCGTCTGTATAAAAAACTGTCCGGGATGACCGGTACTGCTGATACTGAAGCAGCGGAAATGAAAGAAATTTATGGTCTGGATGTGGTGCTGATTCCGACGCACCGTCCAATGATCCGTGATGACCAGAACGATTTGATTTATCTAAATCGTGAAGGAAAATATAACGCCATTATTCAAGAAATTCAGCGTGTGCATGAAGCTGGTGTCGCACCGATCCTGATTGGTACAGCCACTATTGAAGCGTCTGAAATCCTTTCAGACAAGCTAAAAGCAGCTGGCATTGAGCATGAAGTGCTAAATGCCAAGCAGCATGAGCGTGAAGCCGATATTATTGCCCAGGCGGGTGCACCACGTGCTGTAACCATTGCTACCAACATGGCCGGTCGTGGTACCGACATTTTGCTCGGTGGTAACTGGAAAGCATTACTGGCGAAAATTGAAAACCCGACTCCTGAAGATGAAGCGCGTCTGAAAGCAGAATGGGAGGTCAATCATCAGGCAGTGCTGGATTCGGGCGGTTTGCATATTATCGGTTCCGAACGTCATGAATCACGCCGTATCGATAACCAGTTGCGTGGCCGTGCCGGCCGTCAGGGTGACCCTGGGGTATCGCGCTTCTACCTGTCACTGGAAGACGACCTGATGCGTATCTTTGCCGGTGATCGCGTAGTCGGTATGATGCGTGCCATGGGCTTACAGGAAGATGAAGCCATTGAGCACAAGATGGTATCTCGGTCGATTGAAAATGCCCAGCGTAAAGTGGAAGCACGTAACTTTGACATTCGTAAGAACCTGTTGAAATACGATGACGTCAATAACGAACAGCGTAAGATTATTTATAGCCAACGTGATGACATCCTGGCGGAAAGCTCATTGCAGGATTATATTGAAGAAATGATCCGTGAAGTGATGCAGGGTGTGATCGCCAATTATATTCCACCTGAATCGATTCATGACCAGTGGGATATTGAAGGTCTGGAACTGGCATTGCGTGAAGACCTGTCAATAGATATTCCTGTCGGCCAATGGCTGGAACAGGACCGTCGTCTGGATGAAGAGGCTTTGGTCGAGCGTATTACAGATGAAGTGCTGAATCGCTACCGTTCACGTCGTGAGCAAATGGGTGAAGAATCTGCAGCGTCGCTTGAACGTCACTTTATGCTGAATTCTCTGGACCGTCACTGGAAAGAACATCTGGCGGCTATGGACTACTTGCGTCAGGGGATTCATTTACGTGGTTATGCACAGAAGAATCCAGAGCAGGAATACAAAAAAGAAGCTTATAACCTGTTTGTGAACATGCTCGGTACGATTAAGTCCGATGTAGTGACAGATCTGTCGCGTATCCACGTACCGACCCCTGAAGAACTGGCCGAAATGGAAGCACAGCAACAGGCACAGGCTGAGGCAATGCGTTTGCAGCTATCTCATCAGGAATTTGACGGCTTGCTTGCAGGTGAACATGAGATGGATACCGAACAGAATGCTCAGGCGAATCCTGTAGCGCCAGTCTTTGAAGCGCCGGCAAGTCGTAATGCACCTTGCCCGTGTGGTTCAGGCCTGAAATACAAACAGTGTCATGGCAAGATCTAAACTGGATTAGAAATCAGAGCCGCATGGCTCTGATTTTTTTATGTATGAAGATTTTTCAGAAATTGAATACTGTTTGCAGTCTTAGGAATTAAATGCTATTTAATGGCTGATTCAACACCTCAAAGTGGAAGAACCTGAATGAAAAAAGTATTAAAAACGCTCATGATTGCTGCTTTGGCAATGCCTGTATTAAGTTTTGCACAGACTCCATCTACCACAACACTGGATAAAGTTGAGCAAGCGGTGGGTACGACCACTGCCCAAGTGCAACGCACGGATACACAAGTGACGGTAGTCAGTCCACGTACGGGGATCAGTTATACCTTTGCCAATCAGAATCGTCCGATTGTATTGCAGACTGCTGCAATTGCAGCGGCCAATGCAGCAAATGCAGACCGGATTGTTGCCACAAATCCCGCCCTTTCAAGCGTAAGTCAGCAACAGGCTAAACAGGCTTTATTGAATCAAGCGGGACAAATTGCACAAAACTAAAAATATCTCATTAAAAAATATGAAAACCAGTCTTGATGACTGGTTTTTTATTGTGAAAATCTATAATAAATCTTAGGCGGGCTCTGGCTTTGGCTCGATTTTTTATTGCAGATCAACTAAGCTGTATTTTTCTGAAACTTCAAGATTGGATTTTAAAATGGCAGTTGGTGACGTATCTATGCCACAGATGCATGTGGTGAAAGGGGTTAAAATTGGTTCGGCTGAAGCCTATGTACGCTATCAGAACCGACGTGACCTGGTGATATTTGAACTGGCTGCCGGCTCCAATGTTGCAGGGGTATTTACCCAGAATGCCTTCTGCGCAGCCCCGGTGCATGTGTCAAAAGCACATTTAAAGATAGGCAATCCACGGTATCTCGTCATTAATACCGGTAATGCCAATGCGGGTACTGGCCCGACAGGTATGGTAAATGCAGAAGCGACCTGTGCCAAACTGGCCGAGCTGGCCGGAGTAAAACCTGAAGAAGTATTACCGTTTTCAACAGGTGTGATTGGCGAGCAGTTGCCAATGGAACGTTTGCTCAGTGGATTGCAGCCAGCCCTGGATTCATTGCGTGATGATGCCTGGATGGATGCAGCGACAGGAATTATGACCACGGATACCACACCGAAAGGTGCATCCGAACAGTTCGAACTGGATGGTATTACTTATACCATGACAGGTATTTCCAAGGGTGCCGGCATGATTCGTCCAAATATGGCGACCATGCTGGGCTATGTGGCCACAGATGCGCCGATCAGCCGTGAACTGGTACAGCAGCTTTTGTCTGAGACAGTAAACCAGTCATTTAACCGTATTACGATTGACGGCGATACTTCAACCAATGACTCCTGTATCTTGATTGCTACAGGTCAGGCGGGTGGTGTCGAAATTACTTCGATTGAAGATTCGCGTTATGTAGCGGTGCGAGAGGTACTGATGCGCATCATGAAACGCCTTGCACAACTGATCGTGCGTGATGGTGAAGGTGCAACCAAATTTATTACCGTCACAGTCGAGGGGGGTGCCAATACCCAGGAATGCTGTGATGTAGCCTATAGCATAGCCCATTCACCCTTGGTTAAAACCGCGATCTTTGCTTCTGATCCAAACTGGGGGCGTATTCTGGCTGCGATTGGTTATGCCAGTGTAGTAAATTTAGACGTTGCAAAAATTCAGGTTTGGTTAGATGATGTACAAATCTGCAAAGATGGTGGTGCAGCAGCAGATTATACCGAAGCGGCAGGTGCACGTGTCATGGCACAACCTGAAATGACGATTCATGTTGATCTTGGACGGGGTGAAGCAAAAGATACGGTCTATACCTGTGACTTATCTTATGATTATGTAAAAATCAATGCAGATTATCGTTCATAATCCAGATTGTTTTGAAAGCCTCCATTGCGGGGCTTTTTTTATACTTAATGATTTTTAATGACTGGTCAAAAATAGCGTATCGCCAGAGATGACCGGGATGTAGGGTGAAAGGTTCATTGAATAATGAATCATGAGGGTAGAGTAAGAGTTGTTATGAATGATGCGACTAAATTAATAGCGAATGAAGCTAAATCGATTGTGCAGGCGCATTTAGATCGTTTACGAGATCCCAGAGAGCATCAGATCAGTGCACAAGCCAAACAGGAAAAATTTGCCCAGATTCAGACCGAGCTGGAAAAACAGGATGCGGTTTTAGTCGCGCATTATTATTGTGATCCTGAAGTGCAGGAGCTAGCCGAACTTACAGGTGGTTGTGTTTCTGATTCACTGGAAATGGCACGTTTTGGTCGCGATCACCCAGCATCGACGCTTGTGGTAGCAGGTGTGAAATTTATGGGTGAAACTTCAAAAATCCTTTCACCTGAAAAAACGGTACTCATGCCTACTCTGGAAGCCACCTGTTCGCTAGATCTGGGCTGTCCGGTAGATGAGTTTAGCAAGTTCTGTGATGCTCATCCTGATCATACTGTAGTGGTCTATGCCAATACTTCTGCTGCAGTGAAAGCACGTGCCGATTGGGTGGTCACCTCAAGTTGTGCAGTGGAAATTATTGAGCATCTGGACAGTCTGGGTGAAAAAATTATATGGGCACCAGATCAGCACTTGGGTCGTTATATTCAGAACAAAACCGGAGCTGACATGCTGCTTTGGGACGGTGCTTGTATCGTACATGAAGAATTCCGCTCACGCGGCATTGCTAGTATGAAAGCTTTATATCCAGATGCGGCAGTTTTGGTGCATCCGGAATCACCCATGTCCGTGGTAGAAATGGCAGATGCAGTGGGGAGTACTTCGCAACTGATCAAGGCTGCGCAAACTTTACCGCACAAGCGATTAATTGTGGCAACAGACCGTGGCATCTTCTATAAAATGCAGCAAGCTGTCCCGGATAAGATATTGATTGAGGCTCCAACCGCTGGAGAAGGAGCAACATGTCGTTCCTGTGCACATTGTCCTTGGATGGCAATGAACGAACTTGATGGAATTTTGCAGGTTTTGCAGCATCGTGATCAGGAGATTCATGTGGACCCAGCTTTAGCTCAGCGAGCCAAATTACCCCTAGATCGAATGTTGGATTTTAGTGCTAGCTTAAAACGCTAGAAATTTGTATAAAAAATGTCTGAAATGCTTGATAAATAAACGCTTGAAGTGTTTTTTCGATTTTTTTTAAATATAGGTGTTGACGTCTCAGGGCGTCACGCCTAGAATGCACACCGTACCGAACGAGATGTTCGATACAAAAGCTGAGATGAATCGGAGCATAGCACAGCCTGGTAGTGCACCTGGTTTGGGACCAGGGGGTCGTAGGTTCGAATCCTACTGCTCCGACCAATTCTTCAAGGCAAATGATGTTAGCATCAGTAAAGCGCTTGTAGCTCAGTTGGATAGAGCATCCGCCTTCTAAGCGGATGGTCACAGGTTCGAATCCTGTCAGGCGCGCCATTTGGTCGCTTGATATTGAGAGCCAAATGTGATAATGGTGGATGTAGCTCAGTTGGTAGAGCCCTGGATTGTGATTCCAGTTGTCGCGGGTTCGAATCCCGTCATTCACCCCAACTTTTAAAGTTGAATTCGGAGCATAGCACAGCCTGGTAGTGCACCTGGTTTGGGACCAGGGGGTCGTAGGTTCGAATCCTACTGCTCCGACCATCTCCTTCAAGATGGTCGAGATAAAAGATACCGCGTTAAGCGGTTTTTTTATGCCTGAAATTTATGTTTGGCTTAAAGTGAGTAAGGATAAGTATTTGGGGTTAAAATAACTAATCAATAACACACTTAATTATTCGGTTATTAAAGTTATTAAAATAATATTTCTTCATTCTTCATTCTTCATTCTTCATTCTTCATTCTTCATTCTTCATTCTTCATTCTTCATTCTTCATTCTTCATTCTTCATTTGAATATCCAAGACCTGTGATTAGAAAAAATCTTCTGATTATTGAACTTTTTTGGGGATCAGGAATTATTTTCGACACAAGGTTTATTTAAATTATTCCAAAACAATAGTTTTAAAAAGATATTAAAGGGCATAAAAAATAAGAAGCATAAATTGTAATTTTTTCAGTTAATAAAGAAATAAAGATTATTTTTAATAATGAGATTATGAAAACAGAAGTTTGTAGTGTTAAAAAAGGAATTTTTTAGATTAAAAGGTATGCATATACGTATATTTTGCAGAAATAATAAACAGTCGTTAGGTTTTTATTGAATTATTTAAAAAATGGGGTTGCAACCCCTCTGAAATGCTGTAGAATGCACATCCATCGGCGGTGATGAAGA